>NZ_CP079737.1:1201737-1502171 GCF_019916025.1 Paraclostridium bifermentans
ATCAAAACCATAAATTTTTATAAAAGCAAATGTTAGAAAGGTACCTGTGCCAGGTCCAAAAAAACCATCATAAAAACCTAAAGCAAAAGCCATAATAATTCCTTTTTTTATGTTTTCTTTACTAAGGTTTTCGAATTTATCTTCCTTACCTAAATCCTTCTTTAAATATGTATATAGTGCAACTATTAGTATCATAAGAAAAACTAAAATATTTAAAATATTTTCACTTATAGATAAAACACATTTAACACCTAGGAGACATCCTAAAATTGTAAATGGAATTAATTTTTTTAATAACTCGATATTAGATTTACCTGACTTTGAATACTTATATGCACTAGAAAAACAACCAAAAGCGCCTGCAAACTTATTAGTGCCAAGAGCTAAATGAGGGGGAAGACCTGCCATTAATAAAACGGGCATACTTATTAACCCACCACCACCGGCTATTGAATCAACGAAAGCAGCTAAAAAACCACCAAGACAAAGAAATAAAATTGTAAGCATAATTCCTCCAACAGTAAAATTTATTTACAATTATTATAATATAAAAGAAATACAAATGTAATTAGCATGATTAATATTAAATCACAATCATATTAATCAAATAGAGCTCATATATTTTACTAAGGTATAATATATGGTAAAGGGGAGTGATTATGATGGCTAGAGATATAGTTATAGATTTCTTAACAAAACTATCTATAGATATAGAAAATAAAGCAGATGTAGATGTAAGCTATAGCCAGCAAAGAGATTACTTTTCTAGTGGTAAAATATTAGGGCAACCCATATATTATGTATTTAAATATTTTAGGAAAGAAGAACAATTAGGATTATACATAGAGTCAAGAGATGCAGAAGGGGCCCAATTTTTAAAAGATATTTACTATGAAAAAAATGAATTCATATCAAGAAAAGTAGGATATGAACTTGGTATAAGTGAAAGAAAGCAAAATAAAGACTGGGTTAGAATGGGATTTGAAATAGATGTTGACAATTTCAATGAACTTATGGAGTATAGAAAATTATATCTTCATACATTTTTAAAGTTTAAATCAGCAATAGAAAAAATAGTAGAAAAATATGTAGATGCAATATTCAATTTTGCAGGAAATTTTGGATATACAAAAACGGAACTATTAAGGGAAGTTTTTATGGAAGAAGAAGTTTTAGATGATATAATTTTCAATTTAGATTTTAAAAAAAATATAATATTGCAAGGACCTTCAGGTGTTGGAAAAACATTTATAGCAAAGCGAATTTGTTATTTTCATCAAGGTAACAGAGATAATTCAAATATAGAAATGGTTCAGTTTCATGAAAATTATACCTATGAAGAATTTGTAAGAGGATATAAAAAGGGAAAAAGTGGAGAAGATTACATAAAAAATGGAGTATTTTATGATTTTATAAAAAGAGCTCAGTCTTATCCAGAGCATAAGCATTATTTTATAATAGATGAAATAAACCGAGTTGATGTTAATAAAGTATTTGGAGAAATAAATTCTATAATTGAAAATAATAAAAGAGGAAAGGAGAACTCTATAAAACTTATTTATAGCGAGAGCGATGAGAGTTTTTATATTCCAGACAATGTTTATATAATAGGGACACTAAATACTTCTGATAAAAATTTAAAAGATATAGACTACCCACTTAGAAGAAGGTTTGGGTTTATAGATATAGAACCTGTCTTTGAAAATATAGACTTTAGAAACTATCTTGGAGAATGCTTAGGGGTAGAGATGGCAGACCAAGTAGTTTGCAGTATGAGTAAATTGAATAAAATAATAGAGGAAGATGATAACCTAGGTAAGAATTATAAAATTGGTCAAAGTTATTTTATGATATCTAGTAAAATTGATGAATATATAGTGGACAGTTGGTATAGGCAAGTAATAAAAAGAGATATAGAACCTTTAATAAGAAGCTGTATGATAGATAAAGAAAAAAGCTATATAAATGATATAATTAAAAAATTAGTTGATGGTTAAAAAATCCCTTATATGATAAATATCAGGGATTTTTTATTTTATATAGTAAGTTATAATATATTACAGGAATATAAAAAAAGGAGAGTTTGTTATGAGTGGAAGTGAAAGAAGAGAAAAAATCATAGAAATTTTGAAAAATTCATCAAAACCAGTGAGTGGATCTTATTTATCTAAAACTTTAGATGTCAGTAGACAACTTATAGTTTCTGATGTTGCATTAATAAGAGCTACAGGTATAAATATTGTATCAACTCCCAAGGGATATATATTAAATGAAGAAGTATGTGAAAGTAGTTTGATAAAGACAATAGCATGTAAACACTCTAAAGAATTTATTGAAGATGAATTGAATATAATTGTAGATGAAGGAGCAACTGTTTTAAATGTTATAGTAGAGCATAGTGTATATGGGCAGTTGACGGGAAATCTGCATGTATCATCTAGACGAGATATACGAGAATTTATGAAAAAATTAGGCGAAGATACAACTAATCCGTTATCACAATTAACTGATGGAGTTCATCTTCATACTATCAAATGTGAAAATGAGGAAGTTCTAGATAGTGTAATAAAAGCATTAAAAGAAAAAGATTATTTGTTATAGAGTTGACAAAAAAATGATATGACTATACACTTATAATGACAGGTGTAAAGACACCTATAATTACATATGTATAGGGGGATTTTTTATGAATAGCAAAATCAACACAAAGGCTGTAGTTATGTCAGCTCTATTATGTGCTTTAGGAATTATAATACCTATGTTTTCTCCAATTAAGCTAATTTTAGAACCAGCATCATTTACATTAGCTAGTCATGTTGCTATATTTATAGCTATGTTTATTTCACCAAGCACTGCAGTATTTGTTACATTGGGCACAACAATAGGTTTTTTATTAGGAGGATTTCCAATAGTCGTAGTAGCTAGGGCATTTAGTCATTTAGTGTTTGTGAGCTTTGGATCTATGTATCTAAAGAAAAACAAAAACGTTATATCTAGCATAAAATCATCAATGGGGTTTTCATTAATTATGGGGATTTTACATGCAATAGGTGAAGTATTGGTAGTTATTCCATTTTATTTTGGGTCAAGCTTATCTCAGGGATATTACGAACAAGGTTTTTTAACATCTGTTTTATTATTAGTAGGGGTAGGAACTATAATTCATAGTATGTTAGACTTTGGGCTATCAGTTTATATATGGAATGTGATGCCTAAAGAATTAAAAAATATAGATGCAGTTAAAGCATAAAAAAATAACAAGATTGGATTTTTTATCTAATCTTGTTATTTTTTTATATAAAAATTTAATATATATGTTAAAAATATGTATAAAATAAGATATAATATAAAATATAATAGGAAATTTAAAGTAAATGTAGAAAAATATATATAATTTCACAGAAAATTCATATTGAATAGATAATATATATATAAAGCAAATTAGAAATGCATATATAATATGTTCTAATGGTTACAAAAAAAATACAAATTTAGAAAATTTGTTTTGATTTAGTTTTACAAAAAGAAGGGAGATTAAGTATGTTTGATAGAAAAATCGCAACAGCTATATCAGTAACATCTTTAGGTATAGTACTATCAGGAACTGCTGTATTTGCTGATGCTAAGACAGGAACAGTAACAGCGAGTGCATTAAATATAAGAAGTGGACCATCTACAAGTAACGAAGTAGTAGGTTATGCAAATAAAGGAGATAAATTACAAATATTAGAAACATCAAATGGATGGTACAAAGTTAAGCTTTCAACTGGAAAAACAGGTTGGGGAAGCGGAAAATATATAAATGTATCTGGAGATTCAAGTTCAGAAACTCCATCAACTGGAAAAACAGGAACAATAACAGCGGATGCATTAAATGTAAGAAGTGGACCATCTACAAGTTACGGTAAAGTGACTATGGTTTATAAAGGTCAAAGTGTAACTATATTAGAAAGTTCAAATGGGTGGCACAAGATAAAGACTCAAAATGGACAAATAGGATGGGCAAGTAGTGATTATATAAGCACATCTGGAAGCTCTGAGAATGGATCTAACAATGGAGGATCAACAGAAACTCCAGCTACAGGAAAAGGAACAATAACAGCAAGTGCATTAAATATAAGAAGTGGACCATCTACAAGTAATTCAGTAGTGGGGTATACTTATAAGGGCGATACTGTAGATATATTGAGTAGCTCAAATGGATGGTATAAAATTAAAACTCAAAATGGACAAATAGGATGGGTAAGCGGAAGTTATGTAAACACATCTGGAGGTTCAGATAACGGATCTAACAATGGAGGAGGATCAACAGAGACTCCATCAACAGGTAAAGGAACAGTAACAGCAAGTGCATTAAATATAAGAAGTGGACCATCTACAAGTAACTCAATAGTAGGAAAAGCATACAAAGGAAATACTTTAGATATATTAAGCAGTTCAAATGGATGGTACAAAGTAAAATTATCAAATGGACAAGTAGGATGGGGAAGCAGTGATTACATAAGTAAAGGCGGAGAAAGTTCAGGTGGTTCTGAAGGTTCAGGTGGTGGATCATCTGAAACTAATAAGGCTCAAGCGATAATAAATACAGCTAAAGCTCAACTTGGAAAGCCTTATGTATGGGGAGCTGAAGGACCTAATAGTTTTGACTGTTCTGGATTAGTATATTATGTATATGGACAACATGGAATAAAAATGCCAAGAACATCAAGAGAGCAAGCTAATGTAGGAACTACTGTAAGCCAATCTCAATTACAACCTGGGGATTTAATTTTCTCAAGTACTGATGGTAGTGGAGGAGTTAACCACGTAGGTATATATATAGGAAATGGACAAATGATACATGCTCCAAATTCAAATGATGTTGTAAAAACTACTAATATAAATTCATCATATTGGCAAAACACATATGTTAAAGCAAAGAGAGTTTTATAGATATTAGGTTATAGGGAGATATTTTCAAGGAAAATATCTCCCTATCGTAATTTTAAAGTGAATTTTGCGCAGAATTTTTTTATTATTTAAGGTAATACTATAGTGTAAAACTTAAATATATTTTATAATTAATTTAGATAAATTTGGAGGTGGAGAAGTGAAGAAAAAAGCAACATCTTTAGTTTTAGTGCTTATAATGCTAATTTGTATTACACCGATAAATGCATTTGCAAATAGCAATCATAAAACTATTGTTATAAATATGAATAGAAGCAATTTTGTAGATTTTCTAGAAATTCCGACGTTAAAAAAACAATTAGAAAATCGAGGATACATAGCATTGATGAATGTAAGAGGTGACCAAGGTACGGGGGATAATAGGTCATATGCAAGTATCGGAGCTGGGGGAAGAGTAAATACATATAGCACAGACTTTAGAGGTTTTAAAGATGCAGACAAAGACAATAAAACTACATATGAAAGTGCTACAGGTAAAAAGGCAAAAGGTGTTAATGATACAGATATTAATTTATCTATAAATGATAATTTAGATAAAGGAAAATATGGATCTACATTAGGTGAATTAGGTCAAACTTTAAATAACAAGGATTTAAGTGTTTCAGTACTAGGAAATGCTGATATAGGAACAAAGCCAGAAGAACTAAATAGAAATATTGCTGCTATGGCAATGGATAACTATGGAAGAATAGATAGTGGTAATGTAGACAGTATAAATAAAATAGATGATAGCATGCCATTTGGGTTAAGTACAGATTACAATAAGCTAAAAAATGAAACAAAGAACCAATATGATAAAAGCGATATAGTATTTGTAGAATTAGGAGATACGTATAGACTAGATTTATATAAACCATATTTAAATGAAAATACATATAAATCTATGGAAAAGAAGATTCATAAAAATATAGATGAATACTTAAAAGAAGTATTTAGCCTTGTAGATGAAAATGATACTGTATATGTAATGAGTGCATTTCCTAAGGATATAGATTATAAAAATAAAAGAAGATTATCGCCTGTCGTAAAGTTTGATGGAACTGGAAAAGGTCTATTAACATCAGCAACAACTAGAAGAGATGGTGTAATAGGAAATGTAGACATAGGTGCAGGGATACTTGCAGACTATAAGTTAACATCAAATAATATGGTAGGAAGAGAACTAGAGAATATAAAAAATGAAGATAATATAAACTTTATCGAAAAAGAATATAGTAAAATTGTGAATATTTCAGATGTGAGAAGTGGTATAATTCAATTTTTTATAAACTCTACATCTATAGTATTAGGATTAAGTATAATTTTACTAATATTTAGAAAAAAATTAGAAAATAAATATAATAAAAGCATTAAAAAAGCATTTAATATTTTAAAAGAGTTAAGTAAATTTGGTCTAATAATGCCAGTAGCATTTTTATTAGCACCTATGTTTAATTTTAACACTAAGATAGGTATTTACTTATCGATATTTGCACTTACTCTAGCTATATACTTTATTTCGAGATTGATATTTAAATCAGATAATAAGCAAATTGGATTTTATGTAACTTTATCAATTTTCGTTATAATAGTAGATGCACTATTAGGTTCATACTTAATGAAAAATAGTATAATGTCATATGATGCAATAGTAGGTGCTAGATACTATGGAATAGGAAATGAATATCAAGGTATAATTATAGGATCTTCAATAGCTGCAATGTCTATTTTAATTATAAACAAAAAGTTACCTAAAATAATTGTTCCAATATTATCACTAATAATTTTATTTATTAGTGCATCTCCAACTATGGGAGCAAATGTTGGGTCTGCTATTTCAGAAAGTGTAGCATTAATATTATTCACAATGCTTGTGTTTAATGTGAAAATAGATTTTAAGAAAGCTATTTTAATTTTATTTGGAGCTGGATTGGTTGTATTAGGATTTGCCGCTATAGATATGTTAAGTGGATCGGAATCTCATTTATCATTATTTATTAATCAAATTTTAGTAAATGGACCAACTGCAATTTTAGAAACATTTGGAAGAAAAATTTCTATGAACATACAACTTATGCAAAATAGTTCATGGGTATATATAATATACGTAGGTATTATAGGCTTAATAGCAACTAGCATTTTTTACAAAAAAGAGTTTAAAGCAATGATGAAAAATGAAAGTTATGGGAAAAAGGCTATAGTGTCAATTGGAGCAGGAGCTATAGTAACATTTTTAGTAAATGATTCAGGTGTAGTTTCAGCAGCAACAACTATGTTATATATAATTATACCGTTTTTAATAATTTTAATTAATAAAGTTATATTTAAAGAAAGATAAAAAATTCGCTTCGCTCATGTCGCCAACGACTTCGTCCGTTGCTCAAAATGTCATTTTTTACTTTCACCAAAATATGGGCGTTACTATATTTCATATATTATTCACAAATATTAGTTAACTATAGTTCCCTTAAGCGTAAAAAATAGCGTACTGTGTACGCTATTTTTTTGTGCTTAAAAATTTTTATAGAAATATTTACATAAAGTTAACATATTATAAAAAATTATTTAGAGAATAATATAGTTTAAAGGCAAAATATACTTTATAATTAAATTATATATTTTGGAGGTGAAAAGAGTGAATTGTAAAATAAAGAAATTATTTTCAATGATTATTATATTAGTATGTATTATTCCAACGAATATATTTGCTGATAGTAAACATAAAACTATTGTTATAGATTTGAATAGAAGTAATTTATCTGACTTTTTAGAAATACCTACTCTAAAAAAAGAATTAGAAAATCGTGGGTATATTGCTGTAATGAATATAAGAGGGGATCAAGGAACCGGTGACAATAGAGCTTATGCAAGTATTGGAGCTGGAGGTAGAGTCAATACATATGATACCGATTTTTCAGGATTTAAAAATGTGGATAAAGACAATAGTGTAATTTATGAAAGTGCCACAGGTAAAAAGTCAAAAGGTGTAAATGATGTTGATATCAATTTATCTATAAATGACAATTTAGAAAAAGGTAAATATGGATCTACACTAGGAGCATTAGGGCAAGCCCTAAGTGATAATAAACTAAGCGTATCTGTGCTAGGAAATGCTGATATAGGAACAAAACCAGAGGAATTAAATAGAAATATTGCTGCAATGGCAATGGATAACTATGGTAGAGTAGATAGTGGGAATGTCGACAATATAAATAAAAAAGATGATAAGATGCCTTTTGGGATAAGTACAGATTATGAAAAGCTAAAAAAGGAAACAAAGAAGTATTACAATGAAAGTGATACATTGTTTGTAGAATTAGGGGATACATATAGATTAGATTTATATAAAAAGTATTTGAATGAAAAAACTTATCAAGATATGGAAGGGCAAATACATAAAAATATAGATTCATATCTAAAAGAAGTTTTTAATCTTATTGGAGAAAATGATAAAGTATACATAATAAGTGCATTTCCAAAAGATATAGACTATAAAAATCAAAGAAGGTTATCACCTGTTGTTAAATTCGATGGAAGTGATAAAGGATTATTAACATCGGCAACAACTAGAAGAGATGGTATAATAGGAAATTCAGATATTGGAGCAAGTATACTTTCAGACTACAATTTGACATCAGAAAAAATGGTAGGTAGAAAATTAGATAATATAAAAAATGATAAAAATATAGATTTTATAACGAATGAATACTCAAAAATTGTAAATATGGCTAGTGTTAGAAGTGGGATAATTCAATTTTTTGTAAACTTTGTATCTATAATACTTCTTTTGAGTATTATATTATTAACTTTTAGAAAAAAAGTAAAAAATAAACTTTCAATAAAAGCAGATAGAGTATTTTATCTATTTAAAGATTTAAATAAGTTTGGAATAATAATGCCTGCAGCATTTTTATTAGGTCCTATTTTAAACTTAAATTCGAGGGTAGGTATATACACATCTATAGCTTTAATGGGAATAATCATTTATGGTATAGGAAAATTAGTATTTAAAACAGATTTTAAGCAAATAGGATTTTATGCAACATTAACTATTGTAGTTATTTTAGTTGATGCTGCATTTGGAACATATTTAATGCAAAATAGCGTAATGTCATATAATCCAATAGTAGGTGCTAGATACTATGGTATCGGAAATGAATACGAAGGTATTGTAATAGGATCTTCAATAGTAGCTATGACTGTTTTAATAATGGATAAAAAATTAAAAAAAATATTTGTTCCGATTATATCTGTTGTTATAGTGTTTATAAGCTCTACTCCAGCAATGGGAGCAAATGTGGGGTCTGCTATATCTGCAACACTAGCATTAATATTATTTACATTGCTTGTATTTGATATAAAGCTAGATATTAGAAAAATTATATTTGTGTTTATAGCAGTTGGGCTTGTAGTCTTTGGATTTGCAGCAATAGATATGCTTAGTGGATCAGAGTCGCATTTAGCACTGTTTATTAATCAAATATTAGTTGGTGGTCCAGCAGCTATAATAGAGACTTTTGGAAGAAAAATTTCTATGAACATGCAACTTATGCAAACTAGTTCATGGGTATATATAATATATATTGGAATTGCAGGATTAATAATAAGTAAAATTTCTTGTAAAAAAGAATTTAAAGCTATTATGAGTGAAGGTAGTTATATTAAAAAAGCCTTAATATCAATTGGAGCAGGTGCCGTAATAACATTTCTGGTAAATGACTCAGGTGTAGTTTCAGCAGCAACAACCATGTTATATATAATTATACCGTTTTTAATACTTTTAATTAATAAAGTGGTTTTAAAAGAAAAATAAAAAAATAGCGTATTTTATACGCTATTTTTTTTTATCAAGTAACAACTTAGACTAATAAATCATAAATTATAATAAATGAAAAGCACTAGGTAGAAAATGGGGGAGTTTTTATGAAAAAGCAGAAATTAGGAACAGTTATGTACTCAAATGAAAATAGTGCTAAAGTTAAAATTGAACCTAGCAAAAAACGCTTAAACCTTATAAATTACCAAGGAAATAAAGATAATATAATAACTGCAAATAATTATATAGGTGCTAAGCCAGGTCAGTGTGTTTGCATAGAATTTAATAACATAAGATCTTTTAAGTTAATTTATATATTGTATATACAGCCAATAATATTTGCTTTGTTAGGATTATTAATTGGATTTTATATGGCGATAGTAATAAAACAACCTAGCTTATTATATGAAGTAACATTTTCTTGTATTGTATGTACTATAGCTATAATATATAAAGATTATTACAAAGAAAAAAATAAAGACGAAATAAATATAAAACCTGATATAATAAAAATTTTATAAATGATATTAAGAAAGAGATATTTCATAAATAGTTTGGAAAAGCTATATGGAGGTCTCTTTTTTAAATTTATTAGCATTTATTAACATGACGTAGTATAATTTAATATAGAACAAGTAAGGAGATGATTTAATGAATTTAAATAGAAATGATGAGTGTTGGTGCAAAAGTGGCAAAAAATATAAAAAGTGTCACATGGAATTTGATATGAAGTTAGAAGATTTAAAAAGAGCAGGAAATGAAGTTCCAACACATGATATTATAAAAAATAAAGAGCAAATAGAAAAAATAAAAGAAAGTGCAAGAATAAATAATGAAGTATTAGACTTAGTAGGTGAAAAAATTAAAATAGGTATGACTACTGAGGATATAAATAAAATAGTACATGAATATACAGTATCTCAAGGGGCGATTCCAGCTCCACTAGATTATGGAGGTTTTCCAAAAAGTGTTTGTACATCTATAAACTCTGAAATTTGCCATGGAATACCTAGTGAAGATGTTGTATTAAAAGATGGAGATATAATAAACGTAGATGTATCAACTATATACAATGGATACTTTTCAGATGCATCAAGAATGTTTATGATTGGAAATGTAAGTGAAAAAGCTAAAAAACTAGTTGAAGTTACAAAAGAATGCTTAGAAAAGGGAATTGAGGCAGTAAAACCTTGGGGACACATTGGAGATATAGGTTTTGCCATTCAACAGCATGCTGAAAAAAATGGATATTCAGTTGTTAGAGATTTTGGAGGTCATGGTATTGGATTAAGCTTCCATGAAGATCCATTTGTGTTCCACTATGGCTCAAAAGGAGAAGGAATGGTATTAGTTCCTGGAATGATATTTACTATAGAGCCTATGATAAATGAAGGCGGATATGATTTATACATAGATGCTGATAATGAGTGGACTGCATATACGGATGATGGTTCTTTATCTGCTCAGTGGGAACATATGATTTTAGTAACAGAAGATGGAGTAGAGATAATAGCGAAGTAAAGGAAACGTAAGTAATAATTAACTAATAAAACTAATAAATCATGCATATTTATAGTATTATAAAGTTACTTTCAAAGAGGTGATTTATGACAAGAGATCAAAGTAAAGTAACCGCCAATAATACTAGTAATAATATTCAACAAAAGTCTGATTGTACTAATAAGAAAAAAGGTTTAGGATTATCTAGATATACATATGCAGATTATGTTATTTTATCGTCTACATTAGCTTATGCTATAGGAGAAGAATTAAATGATGAAGATTTAACTCTTTTTATCGTATTTTTAGGTCAAATATCAGCTGACTTATCATTAATACGAACTAAAAGAGGGTTATTACCTGTAAACCTAGCTGATAATCAAGAACAAGATATAATTGCGGCAGAGGAAACTGAGCAAACGATAGAAGATGTAACTTCTGCTGAATTAACTAGAAGTAAAAAAAGAAAAGTTAAAAAAAGAAAAATAAAAAAGAAAAAGACTTTATAATTGTATTATGTTAAGTCTTTTTCTTTTTTATTTTAATATCTTAGTTTTAGAATAATGGGATATTATAACATATAGTTGTTCAAAAAAGAGAATTTTTTATGAATTTAATAACAATTTCAAAAAAATCAGTGAATTATATTCAATAAATATATATAATTAAATAAGGGAACTTAAAAAAATTAACAGGAGTGATATTTTGCGGTCAGAGTTAAAAAAATTGGCAACTATTATGATAGGAGCTACAATATTAGCATTTGGAAGTTACAACTTTAATTACCAAAATAGTGTGACAGAAGGTGGAGTTTTAGGATTATTACTATTAATCAAAAATGTTTTTGATATATCTCCATCTTTAACTAGTTTAGTTATTGATTTATCTTTATTTGCATTAGGAACAAAGTTTTTTGGTAAGAAATTTTTACTATACTCAATACTTTCAACATTTACATTTTCAACTATGTACAATACATTTGAGAGAATTGGATTTTTAGTACCAAACCTTGAACACAATATGCTATTAGCAAGTATATTGGCAGGAATAGGAGTGGGAATAGGCGTAGGACTTGTTGTAAGAGGTGGTGGAGCCTCGGGTGGAGATGATGTAATAGCACTTATAGGCAATAAATTTACACCACTGAAAGTTAATCATATATATTTGATAAGTGATGGTATAGTTTTATTTTTGTCATTAGTTTATTTAGATTTTAAACAGATAGTATTTTCGTTAATAGCAGTTACTATAAGTGGCAAAATAATAAGTATTATATACAATGATGAAGATAGCGATAAAGAAGATGAACAAGAAGAAACTATATTAGTTTAGAAAAAATAAGCACTTATTAATAAGTGCTTATTTTTTGCTATTTAGGGTATATTTAAGTGTGGGCATAATATTAAATGCAAAATATGACAATTCAAAAGAACGGGGGAAAAATATTGAAGAAATTTAAATTAATAACTGTAAGTTTAATAATAATGTTAGGTACGATATTTATTGTGGGGTGTAGTTCAAAATCAAAAATTGAAAGTGCAATGGATGAGTATAATAAATCTTGGCAAAATCAAGATTTTGAAAAAATGTATACTATGATTTCAGAAAAATCTCAAAAAAATATAAGTAAAGAAGATTTTGTACAAACATATACAGATATATATACTCGTATAAAAGCTAAAAATATTAAAATTTCTAAATCAGATCAAGAATTAGAAGAAGGGAAAGATGCTTACTTAAATGTTAGTATGGATACGCTTGGTGGGAAGATAGACTCATCAAAGATTAAAATAGATATGATTAAGGAAGGTAAAGGATACAAAGTTAATTGGGACTATGGATTAATACTTCCGGATTTAAAAAAAGAGGACAAAGTAGGAATAGATACTGATTCTTACAAAGGAAAAAGAGGAAGTATATATGATAGAAATGGCAATTTAATTGCAGGAGAGGGACAATTAAAACAAGTACAATTAGATTTAAAGAAATTTAAAGATGGAAGTGAAAGTAACAAAATTAGTGATATGGCTAATATATTGGATATAAGTCCTGCTTATATAGAAAATAAAATAAATTCAAATACAAATCCAGATCATGCTGTAGATATAGTAAGTTTATTAGAATCAGATAATGAGAAAATAGAAAAGTTAGTTCAAATACCTGGAGTTCAAATAACAACAACTAAAAATGCTAGAGTGTACAATGGAGGAGAAGCTATAGGTAGTTTAATAGGGTACACAGGAAATATTACTCAAGAACAATTAAAAGGCAATAAGAATAAGGGATATAACGAAAATAGCAAAATAGGTATAGGTGGAATAGAAGAAGTATATGAAGATACATTAAGAGCAGAAGATGGGGGTTGCGTATACATATTAACTCCTGATGGTCAAAAGGAAGTCTTAGCTGAAAGGAAAGGAAAAAATGGAGAAGATGTAAAACTATCTATAGATCTTGATTTACAAAAAAAAGTATATGATGAAATGAAAGATGAAAAAGGAGCGAGTGTAGCTACAAATCCAAAAACTGGTGAAGTTCTAGCAATGGTAAGTTCGCCTTCATTTGATCCAAATAGCTATATGACATACATAACAAAGAGTGAAAAGGCAAAATGGGAAGCTAATAATAATGCTCAATTACAGAGAAGATTTAAAACTGCATATTCACCTGGATCAACAATGAAGTTAGTAACTGCTACTATAGGTCTTGAAGATAAAAAAATAGACCCAGATGAAGCTGTTGATATTAAAGGTAAGACTTGGGAAGAATACGATGTTACTAGAGTTACAGATCCAGGAAAGCCTGTAAATTTAAAAGATGCAACAATTTATTCTGATAATATATACTTTGCAAAAGCTGCACTTAATATAGGTGGAAAAGATTTTGTTAATGGAGCTAAAAATTTTGGAATTGGAGAAGATATCAAATTTGGATACCCTATAGAGAAATCACAAATATCTAATAGTGGAAAACTAGATAACAAATCATTATTGGCTGCAACTGGATATGGACAAGGAGAAGTTTTAACAACTCCTTTAAATATGACTATGATATATTCAAGTTTAGGAAATGATGGTAAGATAATGATGCCAAAGCTAGATATAACAAAATCATCAGAGCCTAAGGTATATAAACAAGCTATAAAAACAGAATATGTAGATAGACTTAAAGACTGTTTTTCAGCTGTAATAAATGACCCTAAAGGAACTGGACATTCAGCTAAAATTGAGGGAATAAATATAGCTGGTAAAACAGGTACAGCTGAATTAAAAAAAGATAAAGATGATACAAACGCAAATGAAAATGGATGGTTTGCAGGTGTAGATACAGACGAAGGAAAACTTTCTATATCTATGATTATAGAAAATGTTAAAGGAAGAGGTGGGAGTGAAATACCTACTGTAAAAGTTAAAAATATTATGGAGTATTATCTAAAAAAATAAAATTAAAATAAAATAATCTATTTCTAGTGTAACTAGTGTATATAAAAACATATATATAAATATACACTACTTTCATAGGGGGAATAGATTTGAGAAGAAGATATGAAAGAATGCAAATTATATGCAAAGATTTATCAGAAGAAGCTTTTAAATCTTATGCTGGTAAAAAAGACTATAAACGAGCTATTCACTGTTATACAGTATTAGCTACGAGCATGGGTGTACCAGCAGATATTGCTAGTTTTGCAAAGAATATGTTAGCTAGATTGAATAAAAAAATGGAAGAAAATATTTAAAAAAAGATTGCTTGATAAAAATCAAGCAATCTTTTTTAGTTGGTTTTTTTAGTAAAAGTGTTGACCTAAATAAAATAAAGTGTTATATATATAAGTGAGAAAAGTTAAAAAGGTTACACTAAATAAACAAATAAAACATACTATAAATTAATATAAAAAAACTGGGAGGACTTTATTATGAAGGCAAGAGTTGCAATAAATGGATTTGGAAGAATTGGAAGAATGGTTTTAAGAATAGTTGAGGAAAACGGTTTGGATGGGTTTGAAATAGTAGCTATAAATGCAAGAAGTGATGCCAAAACTTTAGCACATTTATTTACTTATGACTCTTCTTACGGAATATTTAGAGGTAAAGTAGAAACAGATGAAAAAGAAAATATAATTATAAATGGAAGAAAAATAAAAGTATTAAAAGAAAACGATCCTGAAAACTTACCATGGAAAGAATTAGGAGTAGATATAGTTATAGAGTCAACTGGAAAATTTACTAAAAAAGAGGATGCACAAAAACATATAAATGCAGGAGCTAAAAAAGTAATAATTACTGCTCCAGGAAAAAATGAAGACAAGACTATAGTAATAGGTGTAAATGAAAATGAGTATGACAATAGCATACATCATATAATATCTAATGCTTCTTGTACTACAAACTGTATAGCTCCAGTAGTGAAAGTTTTAGATGCAGAGTTTGGAATAAACAAAGGGCTAATGACTACTATTCATGCTTATACTAATGACCAACAAATATTAGATAAAACACATAAAGATCTTAGAAGAGCAAGAAGTGCAGGTGTTTCTATGATACCAACAACAACAGGAGCAGCTAAAGCTGTGGCAAAAGTATTACCAGATTTAGAAGGTAAATTAAATGGATTTGCAGTAAGGGTTCCAAGTCCTAGTGTTTCTATGGTAGATTTAGTTTGTGAATTTAGTAGAGACGTAACAGTTGAAGAAGTAAATAGAGCTTTAGAAAATGCTGCTAAGAAGGAATTAAGTGGAGTATTAGGATATTCAGACTTACCACTGGTATCTGTAGATTATAAACAAACTTCAGAATCATCAATAGTAGATGGACTATCAACTATGGTTAATGATGGAAATCTAGTTAAAGTAGTAGCATGGTATGATAATGAGTGGGGATACTCATGCAGAACTGTAGATCTAGTAGCATATGTTGCAAAAGAGCTTTTAGTAGCTAGTAAAGTTAGTGCTTAGTTAAAATGAGCTTACAGAAGTTTTCTGTAAGCTTTTTTAAATGTTTAAACAAAGTAAATTGTTACCCTTCAGAGTTTTACTTAATCTAAATTTAGGAATAAATGAAATTTATATCCTAAATAATAGCATAAAATATTTTTAAATAGTTTTAAAAATGTACATTATAGTATATAATTTTAATAAGAAATATCATATTAGAGGGCTACTTAATGAGGTAGTCCTTTAATTTAATAAGGAAGTGGATTAATGAATTTTTGGAGGGAGAAAAAAAATAAATTTTATTTTTGTAGTGTAGTTATTATAGCTATACTCATAGGCCAGTATTTTCTTTTCAAATATGGAATAGTAAGTCCACTAGTAAAAGGTGTAGAACTGCGGATAACTAAAGGTGAATATATTCAGAATATAGATGAATATGTAATAAAATTAGGCGATTCTATAAAAGTAAATAGTGGAGAATATATTGTTATACCACCATATGCATCAAAGCCTAATATTGGCTATAAAGCATCTGATTCCGATATTATATCGATAAAAGGTGATACAATAACTGGTATAAAAGAAGGATACTCGGCAATTATGATTATGAAAGATAGTAGAGCTATAAGAAAAGCTACTATAAGGGTAGTAAACCCAAAAGTAGAAAATCTAGATGTATCTATAAATCAGTTAAAATATGTAGGGGATACTTCTCCTATAGATGTAAATGTAGATGTTGACTTTAAATTTAATGATAAAGAGCAGTATACATATGAAATCTCTGATAAAAAAGTTTTGAAAATTGAAAATAACAAAGTTAAAGCTATTGGAGTTGGAAGCTCTACATTGAAAATAAAAGCTGGAAATAAAACTAAAGAGTACAAATTCAACATACAAGCTAAAGTTTCTAATTTATACAGTAACAATAATATAAATGTGCATATAAATGAAGAAAAGAGCTTAGGAGTGAAGGTAGAAACATATCCTAAAAATTTAGAACACCCTAAGGTTAATTATGAAATTGTTGGATTTAAGTTCCCAATAGCAACTGCAATTGAGGTTTCTAGCGATGGAATTGTAACTGGGCTTAGAGAAGGTAGCGAGAAGGTAAAAGTTACTTGTGGTGGAAAAAGCAAAATCATAACCGTAAATGTATTAAAAGAGAATACTGAATCTAAAAAAATTAAAAATTTAGAAGCTAGTTCTATAATAAATGGAGACAATTTAGAAATAAATCTTTCATGGGATTATTTAGATGATGTTCCAGAGTACGAGATATATCTAAAAAATAACTCTAAAGGAGAAAAAGATTTCAGCTTATTTAAATCAATAAAAGTAGAAAAATATGAATTAGATAAAGATAAAAAGGTAAAAACTTCTATTAGTATTGACTTAAAAGGTATAGAAAAACCAGATATAGACTTATATGTTGTAGGCAAATCTGATGGAGTATATACTCAGAGAAGTGATACAATAAATATTAAAAAAGAACATCCAATTGTAGAAAATATTCAAGACTACAAAGTTGAAAATCTAGAAGGAGCTATTTCTGATGATGGAAATATAAATCTTTCATGGAATAAGTTGGATAAATTTGATTGTACATATAGTGTATATGTACGAAATAATTTAACTTCACCAAATGGAGGGTTTGAGTTATATCAACATGGAGTAAGTGAAAATAAGATAACTATTCCAGCTAATTTACTAGAAGATATAAATATGGATGTATATATTGTAGCAAATTCATCTCAAGGATCTAGTAAAAGCAGTGATATATTAAATTTAGAAAAAAAGAAAATTGAGGATGAAGTTGAGAAACCAGTTTTACAAATAAAAAATCCTGAGAGTACATTTTAAAATGTATTCTCAGGATTTTTATTATCTTATTTTTTCTAAGTATCCACTTGGATGGAAGTAGTAGATACTAGATGTATTTTTATCTACAAAATATCCTAAATCAGTATCTACATTAGGTAAAAATACATATCCAGAAAGACCTTTATCCTTTAAAACAGGGAATGTATTTTCATCACCTTGATAAGCATAAACTAAATTTGGATTCATATTTAATAGTAAATTTAAAGCATCATCTTTGCTTAAAGTTTTTGCTACGTTAGTGTTTTCGTTTTTGTTAACTTCATCAGATTTATTATTTTCAACATCTTTATTAGAATCATCAGGTTTAACAACATCTTGATCTTTGTTAATATTATCATTTTTATTAACATCTTGTTTTTTGTTAGCTTCAGTAGTACTAGAAGCATTATTTTTTACAACATCATCTTTTTTATTAGTTTCATTAGATTTAGAAACTTCTTTCTTACTTGAATCTACTGCATTAGAAACTTCTTTTTTAGATTCTAAATCAGAGTTTTTGTTGTTAGTAGAAGTACTAACTTCTTTAGCTGTGATATCTTTATTAGAATCACTATTATCTATATCAGATACAGTATTAGTTTCTAATGTTTTATTATTTATATTTTCTTCGGCGACTGGCTTTTCAACCTTTGTGACTTCGTTACTAGGTTTTGAATCATTATTTGCAAATGAAGATTTTAAAATTGGATTAGTAACAAATAATACACTACAGAAAACAAATAAAACAATAACTAATTTTTTCATATCATTACCTCTTTTCAAATATATATGTTATCTTCTATACATAAATATTACCATAAATCAATTGTATTATAACAGTTACATACTTGTTACTTGAGGTTACTAAATTGTAATTAAAAAAATGTTTAAAAAGTATAATTATTTACTATAATGTAGAATTATATTTATGGTTTATAAAGTTAACTAAATAGATCTTTAAAACTCCCATTAAAGGTGCAGAAAGAATCATACCTGGGATACCAAAAAACCCACCGCCTACTGTAACAGCTAAAATTGTGAAAAATGGACTAAGACCTAGTTGTCCACCTACTATTTTAGGTTCTATAAATGCAATTTCAACTTGTTGAACAAGAATTAAGTATACTAATGAAAATAATGCAACACTAGGATTATAAAATAAATTGATTAAAACAACAGGGGTCATACCTATTACAGGACCAAAATATGGAATCATGTTCATAAAACCTATTAAAGTTCCAAATAATAGAGCGTATGGAGATCCTATAAGATAAAGTCCAACTCCAGATATAACTCCAACTATAAATGAATCTAAAATTTTACCAGCGAAGTACTTTCCTATATTTTCGTTTAAGCTGTTTCCTACTTCTAAAATAAACGATGTTCTTTTTTCGCCTATTAGCACATGCATCGTTTTTTTTGAAAATGAAATAAAGCTCTCTTTTTCTAAAATTATATAGAAACAAATTATAAAAGCTAATATAAACTGAACTATAAACTTAGAAATAGAAAAAGTTGTTGTAAATATATCACCTAAATATCCAATAAGTAGGTTGCTTATTTGAGGCATAGCTGAAAATATTTTATCCACAACTTCTTTTAAAGTTTTAGGGTCAATATTTTTTAATTGGTCTCCAATTTCTATAAAGAAAGATTGTGTTTGTTTTGCATATATCGGAAATTGGCTAATAATATCAGCTAAACTATTTACGATGATAGGAGCTGTAAAAAATACAAATGAAATTATAATAAATATTAAAATTCCATAGGTTATAAGTAAAGAATAAATTCTTTTTAGTTTTAATTTACGCTCTAAAAAATTTACAATAGGTGAAAATATGTAAGCTAAAATGAAAGCTATAATAAAAGGTGTCAGTAAAGACAATAAGAGCTTTACTACATCGAAAAAGTACTTATAGTTGTCTATAAACTTGATAAATACATATGTTATTATAAGTGTTAAAACTAAATTAACGTTGATTTTACTACCTTTCAATGTGAATCATCCTTTCAATAAATTTTAAAATGAAAAATAAAGTAATATATCTATTATACAATAAAAGTAATATGAATATATATAGTAATGGAAATAAATTCTAAAATATAGAATTGAGGTCATCTTTTTAGGTAGGAGGTGTTTTTTATAAATTACGAAGTAATTGTTAAGTATAACGGAGATATATCTGAGATAGAAAAAGATTTAGGAGTATCAGTTGAAAAATTAGGATATAACTATGCAATTATAATTGCTGATAGTGCTGAAAAAATTGATTCACTTTTAAATTATCCACAAATAGAATATTTAGAGAAACCATTTATATTAACAACACAAGATGTTCAAAGTTTTTCAAGAACTGGAATTACAAGATTTAAAAATACCAACAGATTAACAGGAAAAGGAACTATTATAGGAATTATTGATTCGGGAATAGATTACAACATAAATTTATTTAAGGATTCAAACGGGAATTCAAAAATACTTTATTACTGGGACCAATCAATTCAAGGGAAACCACCAGAAGGATTTCAATATGGAACTTTATATACCAATGAAGATATAAATAAAGCAATTAAAAGAGAAGTGAATATACCAATATCTCCAACAAGCACACATGGTACACATGTAGCAGGAATAGCGTGTCAAATAGCTGAAGAAGCTAATTTAATTGTTGTAAGAGTAGGTAGTGTAGTAACTGACGTTTTTTCTAAAAGTACTGAATTTATGAGAGCTATTAAGTTTATTTTAGATAAAGCATTAGAACTAAAGATGCCAGTAGCTATAAACATAAGCTATGGTAGTAATGAAGGCTCTCATAGAGGATTATCATTATTTGAACAATATATTGATGACATGTCAGCATTTTGGAAAAATAATATAGTCGTAGCAGCAGGGAACAATGGAGATAAGGATGGTCATAAAAGTATAAAGTTGGATAAAGAGACAACGGAAGTTGAATTTGTAGTGGGAGAAAATGAAAAAATTTTAAATATAAATATATGGCCTGAATTTATTGATGATTTTAGTGTTTATGTAGTTAATCCGTCAAATATAAAGAGTCAGGAAATATCTTTAACCTCGGGAGAAATAAAGAATGTGTTAGGGGGTACGAGGGTAAAAGGATATTTTTATCCAATAGCACCATACTCTTTATCTAGAAGAATATCAGTACAACTTACTTCACCTACATTTATAAATCCAGGTATATGGAAGTTGGTTTTTACGCCTATAAATGTAGTTATGGGAGATGTAAGTATATATTTACCTACATCAGAAGGCATTAGTAAAGATACTCGTTTTTTAGAAGCTAGTAAAAATTTGACAGTGACTGTTCCAGGAACTGCTAATAAAGTCATAACAGTAGGAAGTTTTAATTCAACAACAGATACTGTATCTATTTTCTCAGGAGAAGGAGATATTGAGCAAAATGTGTATAAACCAGATTTACTAGCACCAGGAGAAAATAT
This sequence comes from Paraclostridium bifermentans, assembly GCF_019916025.1. Taxonomy (NCBI): domain Bacteria; kingdom Bacillati; phylum Bacillota; class Clostridia; order Peptostreptococcales; family Peptostreptococcaceae; genus Paraclostridium; species Paraclostridium bifermentans. Next base: position 1,223,244 of record NZ_CP079737.1, read on the forward strand.
TTTATCTGTGCTTCCAGGAGGCAGTATTGGAGCATTAACTGGAACCAGTATGGCAACTCCTCATGTTACTGGGGTAGTATCACTATTAATGCAGTGGGGAATTGTCGACAAAAATGATTTATTTCTTTACTCACAAAAAATAAAGGCATTTTTATTAAAAGAAGCAAAAAGGAGTTCTACTTATACATATCCAAATAACTCTATGGGATTTGGATTTTTAGATTTAACAGATGTTAGACTAGATAACATATCTAATTTTAATAAAGAATATGATTCACTTTATAGAAAAAAGAAAAAAAAAAACTCAAAACCATGAATAGGCTAGAACTTCCCCTTGATTTAGCTTTTAGATATCATGTAATACATGGACCTAACTTTGAAGAAGAGCTTAAAGCAACTGGATTAGAGTACACTTACTATGAAATAAGTGACACAGAGGGTGTGTTGACATTACCTATAAGAGATCCGAATAGATATAATAAACTATTAAAAATACAGTCCTTAAAAATATTGGACTCAAGTATTGTCATGAATCAATTAGGTACAATAAGCAGAGATACTAGCAATGGCGTGGTTGCTAAAGAAGAGATAGGAGCTAACTTTTTGCAAAATAACTCAAATATACCTATAACTGGAAAAGGTGTATTAGTTGCAGTTATAGATTCAGGAATAGATTATTTACATGAAGATTTTATATACCCTGATAAAACATCAAAAATAGAATATATATGGGATCAGACTATAGATGGAAAGCCCCCAAAAGGATATAAGATAGGAACTGAGTATTCAAGGGAAGATATAAACAAGGCTATACAAGCTAACGATAAGAATTTAACTAAAGATGAAACTGGGCATGGAACTATGGTAAGTGGAATATGCTCAAGTCTTGGAAGTTTAAATAAGCAATATTCAGGAGTTGCACCGGATTCAGAGCTTATAATCGTAAAATTAAAAAAGATTGATAAAAACTATGATAGTACTTTTTTTGAAGCTGGAATTAGGTATGCATATCAGAAATCGATAGAGTTAAATAAACCAATAGTTATTAACTTATCTCTAGGAAGTAATAGCTTAATAGGAGCAACAGAAAATGTATTAGGTGAAGAACCTACATTTACAAGAGGGGTTTGCATAGTATCTGCAGCAGGAAATGAAGGAAATACTCAAACTCATTCAATGGGCAAAGTAAGCTTTGTTGGGCAGCAAAAAGATATAGAATTGGAGATTTTTGAAGATGAAAGTCTTTTAGAAATAAATATATGGATAAGTAAGCCAGATAAAATAAGTGCAGCTGTTATAGCTCCTAGCGGAGAACAAAGTAAATTTATAAAAGTATCTAGTTACAATGAAGTTTCAGGGTTATTTGATCTTGAAGCTACATGGTATGTAATAACGTATGTATATCCAACTGAATATTCAGGGCAAGAACAAATAACAGTACTTCTTAAAAATGCAACAAAGGGAATCTGGAAGATAAGATTAAAGGGAGAGTATATAACGAATGGAACTTATAATGCTTATTTGCCAAATCGAGCAATAATAAATCCTGGAACAAAGTTTCGAGATTCTACATCAGCATATACTATTAATTATCCATCTACATATGGCGATGTAATTTCAGCAGGTGCATACAACTTAGTTGAAAATAGTATATGGCCGCCATCATCAAGAGGACCTACAATAAATGGATTATTAAGACCTGATATAGTAGCACCAGGAGTTAATATAATTTCAACATACCCTGGAAATAGTTATGCAACTCTAACAGGAACCTCTGCATCAGGAGCTTATTTAGCAGGATCAGTTGCTTTGTACTTACAATATGCATTAGTAGATAATTACTATCCATTAAAAGGTTTTACTAATATGATAAGAACCTATATACATGCCGGAGCTAGAAGAAACTCAGAAATAATCTATCCAAATGATATTTATGGATATGGTTTTTTAGATATTAGAGGAGCTTTTGACCAACTCAAATAAAAAGGAGGAAATTTTATTTTGGAAAAATCCTACCTTATAATTTATAAAGGTGACATAGCATCTGATTTAAAAAAAGCTGGAATAGAAAAATATATGATTTTAAATAATAATCTTACAGTAATATATGTGCCAAAAAATTTTAGAGAAGAAAATTTAAATAGAATTCCAAGCATTACTTGGTGGCAAAACTCAGTGCCAATGAGTTCTTTAATTGAAATAACTAATAATTTACCTGAAGGTGTAAGTGTATCAGATGCAGCTGGCACAGATTATATATATAAAAATCCATATATACAATCAACAGGTAAAAATGTTTTAATTGCGATTATAGATTCAGGTATAGATTATTTACATCCAGATTTTATAGAAAACAATAAAACAAAAATAGTATCTATATGGGATCAAGAAAGCGATAAGAAAAAGCCACCAGAGGGATTAATTTTTGGAAGTGAATTTACAAGTGAAGATATAAATAAAGCTATAGAAGGAAAAGATAACACATTAAGTGAAGATAGGATAGGAACAGGAACTACAGCAGCAGGTATAGCATCAGGAAGAGGAAATTTAAACTCTCAGTATAAAGGGGTTGCTATAGATAGTGAATTAGTTGTTGTTAAGCTTAGAGAGTATAAAGATACCTATAAAAAAGGGAAAATAAATTATCAAAAATCAGATTTTCTAGCAGCTATAAGATATGTATTAGACGTGGCAAAGAAAGAAAATAAGAATATGATAATAAACTTAACAATAGGCTTGATTTCAAAATCTATTGTCGAGTCGACTATGTTATCTACGTTTAATGAGTTATCTCAACCTGGTATTGTAGTAGTAAGTGGAGCTGGAAATGAAGGAAATACAGATATCCATTACAGAGGCAAAATCAAAAGCAATGAAAAAGTAGATGATATAATTATCCAAGTTGGAAATCAAACCAATTTAGATATAACATTAGTCGTAAATTGACCTGATAAAATTGGGGCTATGCTAATATCCCCATCGGGTGAAATGAGTTATAAAATTATGTACTCTCCGGAGTATTATGTATATAAAGGGAAATTTAATCTAGAAAATACTGATTATGAGATGAGACTTGCCTATCCTTGGTTAGAGTCAGGAAATGAGGAGCTGACAATAAGTTTATTTGATATAAAACCTGGTATATGGACTCTTAGATTGATTCCAGAATTTATAATAGAAGGAAACTATGATGTCTATTTACCAAATAAAAATATTATTTCAAATGAAACTAGATTTTCAGATCCAGCATCAGAAGCTACGATAACTATGTATGCAGCGTCAGACAACGTAATAACTATAGGAACCTATAATGATAAAACAGATAGTATTTGGATTGGATCTTCGAAAGGGCCTGTAAAATTAAGTCTTATTAAACCAGATATAGTTGCTCCTGGAGTGGATATAATATCAACCTATATAAACAGTTCATACAATACCTCTATTGGTACTGGAGTCAGCGCTTCTATAGTAAGTGGAGTATTGGCAATTATATTTGAATATATAATTTCAGAGTATGAGTTTGCCAAAGAATTATTGTCAGTTGAGCCTTTAAAAACATATTTAATGTTGGGGGCTACTAAAAAAGATATATATACATATCCAAATATCACTCAAGGATATGGAATATTAAATTTAAAAAATACTATAGTGGAAATTGCAAATAACTTCGAATAAGATGAATTTTATATATCATAATGTAAAAACTAATTACAAAATGAAAAAGAGGTGATTATTATGACAAATGAAAAAAGTAAACCACTAAATGGAGAAGGAAACAAAAGATTAAAAGCTCATAGACCTGTAAAAAATGAATATACAGCAGCATGGGCAGGAACTAAAGAGTTAAAAGAGAATAGTAATGTATCTATACCATCATTAAATAATGTTGAAGAAGCTAAGGATTGGGTAGATAACGGAAGTAAATTATAATAAAAAAAACGCTACTTAATTTAAATTAAGTAGCGTTTTTTTTATTATAATTTATTCACTAGGTACTAGTATATATTCACCTGATTTTATATTATAATCACTAGAAATAATATCTATATTTTCTTTATAAACAACCTTTCTAAAATCATCAATATCTTCTATATTGGTATTGTAAGATTTTATTATATCATCTATAGTTTCACCTGAGTTGACCAAGTGCTTTACCAAGTGACGCCCATCCATAACCTTCTTATGGGCTTTGGTATAAGAAAGTTCAGTTAAATCATTAAAAGCAGGTACATTTTCAGATAAATAATTTACAGAAGTATCTAAACAAGTTATATAATTATAGATAGCTTCTTTGAAAACTTGAGACAAAGATGTGCAATCATCAACCACAGGGCCTATAAATAGCAATATAACTATAATTAATAATACATATTTCATATAAAACACCCTCCTACATAGGAGTATTATAAAATTTGTGAAAAATATACAAATTTTATGAAAAATAAAACATTGACTAGAAAAATATAAGTTGGTATAATCTTAGTAATAATTGAAATAATATAAAAATAAAGACAGTGAAGAGAAGAGTAGATATAAAATGTAGTTACAGCGATTTGAGGATGGTGAAAGCTCAATACGAAGTTTATATTGAAGAACATCTCGGAGTCTCTAACCGAAATTTAAGAAAGTAGGCTTAGACGGAAGGTCCCGTTATAGACCATAAGCAATGCTTAGCTAAGAGGCCATTTTTATGGCAATTAGGGTGGTACCGCGATAGTAATAGTCTTTCGTCCCTTTATTTGGGATGAAGGGCTTTTTTTAATATTTAAATTTAATTTTTAGGAGGACATAAAATGCAAAGAGATTTTATAGAAATTAAAGATCTTTACAGAAACAAAGAAGAACATATCGGTAAAAGTATAAAAGTAGCTGGATGGATAAGAACATCTAGAGCGTCTAAAAATTTCGGATTTATAGAATTAAATGACGGAAGTTTCTTCAAAAACATGCAAGTAGTAATATCAGATGAGAAGTTAGAAAACTTCAAAGAAATAACTAAGCTTCCAATAAGTTCATCAATACTAGTTGAGGGTGAGCTTGTAGCAACAGAAGGGGCAAAGCAACCTGTAGAAATACATGCAACTAATATTGAACTAGAAGGGGAATCAGATAGTTCATACCCATTACAAAAGAAAAGACATACTTTAGAATATTTAAGAACTATAGCTCACTTAAGACCTAGAAGTAATACTTTTTCAGCAGTGTTCAGAGTAAGAAGTTTAGCAGCTTATGCTATACACAAGTTCTTCCAAGATAGAAACTTCGTATATGCACATTCACCAATCATAACAGGAAGTGACTGTGAAGGTGCTGGAGAAATGTTTAGAATAACAACTATGGATTTAAACAGTATACCTAAAACTGAAGAAGGTGCAATAGATTACTCTAACGACTTCTTTGGAAAAGAAGCTAACCTAACAGTTAGTGGACAATTAAATGCTGAAATAATGGCACTTGCATTTAGAAATGTTTATACATTTGGACCAACATTTAGAGCAGAAAATTCATTCACACAAAGACATGCATCAGAGTTTTGGATGATAGAGCCTGAAATAGCATTTGCTGACTTAGAAGACAATATGGAACTTGCAGAAGATATGATAAAATATGTTATAAGCTATGTTATGGAACATGCTCCAGAAGAAATGGAATTCTTCAATAGTTTCATAGATAAAGGATTAATAGAAAGATTAAACAATGTAGTAAACTCTGAATTTACTAGAATAACATATACTAAAGCTGTAGAAATGTTACAAGAATCAGGTCATGAGTTTGAATATCCAGTTCAGTGGGGAGACGATCTTCAAACAGAGCATGAAAGATATTTAACAGAACAAGTATTTAAAGCTCCTGTATTTGTTACAGATTATCCAAAAGATATAAAAGCATTCTACATGAGAATGAATGAAGATGGAAAAACTGTTAGAGCTATGGACCTTTTAGTTCCTGGCGTAGGAGAAATAGTTGGAGGATCTCAAAGAGAAGAGAGACATGATGTATTATTAGATAGAATAAAAGAAATGAATTTAAATGAAGAAGATTACTGGTGGTATTTAGAATTAAGAAAATATGGAACAGCTACTCACTCAGGATTTGGATTAGGATTTGAGAGAATAATAATGTATATGACTGGTATGGCAAACATAAGAGACGTAATACCATTCCCTAGAACTCCAAAAAATGCAGAATTCTAATTTTATGTAATATAACAAAATTTTATTATATAAACAAAAGCCCTTAGATATTATCTAAGGGCTTTTAATATTTAAATTTAAATATATGATAATATAGTAGTTTAATGGAAAATATAAATTAAATATAAGCTAAATTTCAATATGTAGACATTAAAACTTTATTAGAATATAATAGTAATAAGGTTAAAAGATAAAGGTTAATCAGGAGGTAAAGATATGTCAGACGATAGAATAATTGATTTCAATGAACTAAAAAATAAAGTAAAAGATTCTGATGTAGATAAGTTTGAACAATATATATATACTCTTTATAACTCAGTAATGAGTGGTAGTATGAGTATGGTTGAGTTTTCTAAAAAAATAATGGAATATATGAATGAAAATAACATATCTCAAGAAAAATTTATAAATATCCAAAAGAAATTTATGGAGAGATATGGAATGGATTCTTCTGAAATTGATGAACAATTAAAGAACCTTGGTATAGATCCTAAAAATATAGACTTAAGCAATATGGAGAATGTCAATTTTGAAGAAATAAAAAAAAGTATAGGGTTTTATGAAAAATATAATTATAAGATAAAACCAAAAGCTTCTGTAGAAACATATATAAAAAATGATCACAATGATATAAGAATTATATTTGATCAAGAACAAGTTACTTTAATAAGTCAAGGAAAGATAAACCTTGTTGATGCAGAGCTTAATGAACTTTTACTATCATATAAAAATTCATTAGATAAGACTATAAACATAACTATGTGTGAAAACATAACAGAATATGATTATTAAAAAAGAGATAGGAATTATCCTATCTCTTTTTTTAATGTTCAGAAAGACCACTCTCACTGAACTTTTCATTAAATTTATGATAAATTTTGTTTATAGGTTTTTTAAGTGGTAATGCAATTATAAGAGAAATTGCTATATAGAATGTTAGAATAGCTAAATCTCTATATAATACAGGAGTATAAACCCCACCAACAGATTCTCTTAACATAGAAATTGAATAAGTAAATGGTAGATATGGATTTACCATTTGGAAAAACTTAGGTGTAACTTCTATTGGGAATGTACCACCTGAACCAGCTACTTGTATAACTAAAAGTATAATTCCCATAGCTTTACCCATATTACCGAATACAGAAAGTAGAGAATAAACAATAGCTGTAAATACTATACTTGTAAATACAGAACCTAACACTAGTAGAACTGGATCTACAGGTTTTACACCAAGTACATAAATGTCTCCTAGACTTACTATTAATGCTTGGACTATTGCAATTAATACAAATGTAAGACCTCTACCAAAATAAACCTCATAAGATTTATAATTTCCATGAACCTCAGCAGATAAAAGTGAAGATAATAAAAGTAATCCAACCCATAATGATAATACTGTATAGAATGGAGTCATAGCTGATCCATAATTTTCTATTGGGTATAACTTATTTTCTTTAACCGTAACAGGTTCTTTTAAGAAGTTCTTTTTAGATACTATATCATTTTTAAGTAATTTAACTAAATCATTAAGATTTTCTTCATCATTTACCTTTTTAACTGCATCAGTAAGTTCATTAACCATACTTTCAACTTTAGGTAATTTTTCTTTAGCGTAGTTAATTCCTTCAAGACCTTTATCTGATAACTTAAGTGTAGTATTTAGTATATCTTCAGCCTGAGGAAGCTTATTTTCAGCTTCTTGAAGTGTTTTTATAACATCATCACTAACAGAATATCCTTTTTCAAATATATCATTTATAGGGCCTGAAACTTTACCATCAAAATTATTATATAATGAAGATGTAATTGACTGTATATCAGATCCTATTTTTAAGACATTACCTAAAACATCATCAGCAGGTGTCTGTCCACTTTGAATTTGACTCTTTATTGAGCTTAACGAATTCATACCTTGAGTTAATTTTGAATCTAAATCCTTTAATCTGTTTATAGTATCACTTAAAGGATGGTTTTGAGTAAGGTTATTTAATTTAGTTAAAAATTCTAAAACAGAATTATTTATAGTTGCTAAATTATGTAACTTACTTGATAGATTATCTATTAACATTATAGCATCATCAGAACCATTCTTTATTGCATTATTAAGTGCATTTGCAGTATCCATAATAGAGTTAGATATATCATTCATTAAGCCTATATCATTCTTTATTATAGGAGCAACTTTATTTATACTATCTTGAGAACTCTTTAAAAACTTTTGAACGTCAGCTGACAATCCTTGAGCTTGGTTTATAGTATTTTTTATTAAAGGTAAATCTTTTTGAATATCTTTAACTAAATCGGTAGCTTTAACAACACCATTAGATGCAAGATTTATTGTTTCGTTTAAATCTCCAAATTTACCTTGTACTTCAACTAAAGAGTTTTCAACATCATTTAGTTTTGGAATTTGACCTTCAAGTTCTATTCCTAATTCATTAGATACCTCAAATAAAACTTGGCTTACTGTTTCAACTACAGTTTGATTTATTTGTAATTGTATCGTAGATGCTCCTTTATCCGTAATTTTTGGAGCAATAGCATTTATCTTCTCATTTACAGAGTAAATTAATTCACCTTTTTTAACATCAGATGATATAAGAGAAGTTAAATCTTTTGAGAAATTTGCAGGTATCTCAATAGATGCATAATACTTACCATCTTTAACACCTTTTAAACCATTGTCTTTATTAACGAATTTCCAACCTAAATCAGAGTTATCTTTTAGGTTTTTTACAAGTTCATCACCAATATTTATTTCTTTGTCCCTTACAGTAGTACCTTTATCGTTGTTTACAATAGCTACAGATATATTACTAGTACTACCATATGGATCCCAAGATGCCTTTATATTAAACCATGCATATAAAGAAGGTAAAATACAAAGTGCGACTACAACTATAAGCATAGCATAATTTGTAAATATGTCTTTTAAATCTTTTTTGAATATATTAAGGATGTTTCTCAATATAATATTCACCTCCAAAAGTAAGAATTCTAACAAATTTAAATTATAATGTTTTTAGTCCAAATAGTCAATATTAAAATTAAAATATATTAAAAATTATACTTATATAGTAATTATAACCAAAGTAATCAAGTATATGACAAATAAAAAAAATACTTTGCTTATGTCGACATAATATTGATTACAATTGAAATTAAAAAAGATGGTCTATTTGACCATCTAAGATTTTACTATTACTTTAATATTAACTTAGCTAATATCGTTATAATTGGTAAAGCTATTAAAGTTCTTGTCAAAAATATAATAAATAAATCTTTTAAATTTAATGGGATATCTGATTTTAATATAACTGCACCTGTTTCTGTTAAGTATAGAAGTTGAGTTATAGATAGAGCTCCTATTATAAATTTCGTTAATATATCAAAGTGAGTACCTGATACCATTATAGAAGGTAAAAACATATCAGCAAATCCAACTAATACAGCTGGAGCAGCTTCTACGGCATTAGGTATTTGAAGTAACTTAAGTAAAAATACTACAGGGAATGATATCCAAGTAAATATAGGTGTAAACTCAGCTACTATAAGTGCAATTGTTCCCCAGGCCATTACAAGAGGAAGTAAAGCTAAATACATATCTACAACAGTTTTAAATCCATTTTTAATTATTAGATTTAATGAAGGTGCATTTTCAGCTCTATATAAAGCTTTAGATAAAGCAAATGAAAATACATTCTCACCTTCTGGAATAAGTTCTTCTTTTAAATGGTCTACATTGTTATAAGTTTTATCTTTAATATGAGCTAAAGGGTATATACGAGGCATTATAATAGCACAGGCTAAAGAAGCAACACAAACACAACCATAAAAAGGAACAAACAAGCTCATTAATCCTAACTGATCAGCTATGACTGTTGAGAAAGGTAAAGATACCAATGAAAAACAAACAGATATTATGCAAGCTTCTTTTGCAGTATAAAACCCTTGCTTATACTGAGTATTTGTTATCATAATACCAAGAGTACCATCACCAAGCCAAGACGATATAGCATCTACAGCAGAACGACCAGGAACTTTAAATATATTGTACATAAATTTAGAAATTAAAGTTCCTACAAAATCCATAAGACCAAAGTCTACAACTAAAGGTAATAAAAATCCAGAAACTAAGAAAATTGCTAAAAGACTAGGTAAAATTCCTAAAATTGTTTGTCCAGTAACTTCAGACTTAACGAATTCAGGACCAAATCCTAAAACCGTCATAGATACAAATATAGCTCCTAATACTCTAAAAGATAACCAAAATAAAGGAACATCTAGTATACTTTTAAGAAAATCATTTTTAATATTTACAAATTTACTTAATATAGATAAAAGTGCTGATGAAACAATTACTATAAGTGCTATATAATCTAAATAATTAGAAAATGATATTTTTATTAATTCGGCTAAAAATCCAATTCCTATGTTTATTGAAGAAATTCCTTCAATTGGTACCATATTTCCATATGGAAGAGGGATTACAAATAATATTAATCCTAATAATGATGGGATTAAAAACTTAATAAAACTATTAGATGTAGGTTTGTTATAAAAGCTAATTTTATTCTCCATAAAATAATATCTCCTTTTGAATTTTATATTAAAACGTCTTTATAAATGCATTTATTTTTAAATTAAAAAAGTCCCTTGGCAAAAGCCAAGAGACGAAAATTTTCCGCGGTACCACTCTGGTTGATAGAGATAAAAAATTATCCTATCCACTTAATCTCTTAAGGCGAGAAAACCTATAGTCATACTTAATTTCAAACTACATTCTCCAAAGCTCTCTTCACAATAAACTTCATTACTAGGCTCACACCAACCCTAGTTCGCTGAAAATCCATTTAGAGTTACTCTCTTTTTCACAGAATTTTTAATATTTATTTTATAACTATCGTAATAAAAAAAATGAATGTTGTCAATAAAAAAAATGAATTATTTAAAAATTTCCAAAATAGCAATGAAATAATGATAGAATTTTAACAAGGATAAAAGCATAATATATATTAAAATCTTAATAAGAAATAAAAAATAGTTTGGGGGGATGTTCTTGTCTAATAATTATGAAAAAGCAATAGATTTATTAGAGAATGGTGAATCTAAAGAGGCTAAAAAATATTTTTTAAAAGCCTATGAAGAAGGATTTAAAAAGTCATTGTATTACTTGAGAAAAATTAGGAAAGAAGAGCATGAATGCAAAAAATTAGTAAAAAATTTAACATATGATAAAATAAAAAGTAAACTTGGATATGTAGTAGAAATACCAATTCATTTCACAAAGTTAGACACTATAGATGACAAATGTTTTGATACTATAACTATGGAAAAAGATGAGGATTTTGATTTTTATAATATAAAAACACATGGATTTTTAATAGAAATTCCAGATGGTTGTATTGATTTAGTTTCTGTTGATTCTGTTATAAAAAACATGTCAAATATAGATGAGATTAGAAATTATAAAAATGGAAAAATAATAGTAAGTAAGTCTATTCAAGGAACTATAAACTACACATTAATTACTTCTGGAAATAAGGGAATATATGAATTTAAAATAGATGTAGATGAATTTTTAGTTGATGAATATAGGGATGTAATAGATTCTATTTTTGATAGTTTCTATATACTTGAAGATTAAAATAAATTAAAAAATGACCTTTTAAAGGTCATTTTTTAATTTATATTTTTATTACTATCTATTTCTTCAGCTAAGTTATTTAAATATTCCCATCTTTCATATTTAAACTCAAGTTCTTTTTCTAATTTTGATTTTTCATCAAGCATTTCTTGTAATTTAGTAAAATCAGTTGAATATTTATCTAAATTACCATCAATAGATTGAATTTTATTTTCAAGAGAAGATATATCACCATCTATAGTATCAAATTCTCTTTGTTCATTAAATGTGAATTTTAATTTTTTATTATTTTTAGGTTTTTCTTTTTTTACTTCGTTTTTAGGTTTTTCTTCAACAATTTCAATTTCGTCAGGTTGACTTTCTTTAAATATTAGATAATCACTATAGTTACCAGTAAAAATGCCTATTTCACCATTTCCGCTATATGCAAATATTTTATTACATATTCTATCTAGGAAATATCTATCATGAGAAACACATATAACTACGCCTGGAAACTGATCTAAATAATCTTCAAGTCTATTTAATGTTTCTATATCTAAGTCATTTGTAGGCTCATCTAAAAGAAGCACATTAGGTGCGGACATTAAGGTTCTTAAAAGATGAAGTCTACGTCTTTCTCCACCTGAAAGTTTTTTAATAAGTGTATATTGCATAGTTCCGTCAAATAAAAATCTTTCACACAATTGAGATGCAGTTATTTTTTGACCATCAGACGTTTCTATGTAATCACTAACTTCTTTAACATAATCTATAGCACGCATTTCTAAATTCATATGAGCATCATCTTGAGAGAAACAACTGATTTTTACTGTTTCACCAATTTCTATATGACCAGAGTCTGGATTTAATTTACCATTTAATATGTTTATTAAAGTTGATTTACCTATACCGTTTTTACCTATTATTCCAATTCTATCAGTTCTAGCAATTGCATACTCTAAATCGGTGATTAATTTTTTTTCTCCAAATGATTTAGATATATTATGAATTTCTATAATTTTTTTACCAAGTCTACTTGATGCAGTAGTTATTTCAAGATTTTCATTTCCAGATAATACCTCAGTATTGACAAGGTCATCAAATCGTTGAAGTCTAGCTTTTTGTTTAGTTGTACGAGCACGAGCTCCTCGTCTAACCCAAGCAAGTTCAGTTCTTATTAAACTTTGTCTTTTTTGTTCCATGCTAGACTCTAGAGCTAATCTTTCCATTTTTTTCTCAAGAAATGCAGAATAATTTCCATCATAACTAAAAAGTCTACCCTTATCAAGTTCAACTATTCTATTTGTAACTCTATCTAAAAAATATCTATCATGAGTTATCATAAGTAATGATAAGTTTTTGTTATTTAAATATTCTTCTAGCCAATCTATAGTATCATTATCTAAATGGTTTGTAGGTTCATCTAAAATTAATAGCTCACAAGGTGTTATAAGTGCTGAAGCAAGTGATATTCTTTTTCTTTGACCTCCAGATAATTCAGCAATTTTTTGATTGAAATTAATGATACCAAGCTTTGTTAAAACTGATTTTGCTTCGCTCTCAAGATCCCAAAGATTAAGCGCATCAATTTTTTCTTGTAATTTTATTAAATTATTATTTAAATCTTCATTAAAGTTTTCGCTTAAACTGTCTAATATACTTTGATAATCACGAAGAATTTTCATTTCATTAGATGTTCCCTTAAAAACTTGCTCAAGAACTGTAGCATTTTCATCATAATATGGATTTTGAGGAAGGTATTCTATTCTAACTTTATTAGGTTTAGTTACGGTACCACTATCAGGTTCTTCTGCACCTGATATTATTTTAAGTAAAGTAGATTTACCAGTACCATTAACACCTATAAGGCCTATTTTTTCTCCATCATTTATTCCTAATGATATATTGTTAACTAGTACTTTTTCAGAGTAACTCTTTGTTATATTTTCTAATGTAATTAAGTTCATTTTATCACCCTTATAGTTATTTTAATTTACTAAACTATTATAACAGTTTTTGTATTATATAGGAATTTAAAAAAAGAAAGATACAGTTTTTACTTACTAGTACCTTTCTTTTTAATAACTTTTTTCTTTTTTCTTTTTACTATGTATGACCTGTCAAATGAATCTAGAGTTTGTGTTTCAGTGTTATTGTTACTTTCAAGTCTGGCTTTACAAGTTATTCTAATTTCTGAAGCTAGAGCAAGTTCTTCTCCAAGTGCAACCAAAAAAGATCCCAATATTCCTAAGTCCTCATCATCATCAATTTCTTGACCTATTATAGATGCGAATATCGCGACTAAAAACATATATTGGTTAGCAAATGAATTACAGTTATTATAGTAATTTGTTTGTTTGGACATATAACCTCCTTAAAAAATATATAATAACAGTATATGGATATATTATAAAAATGGAACAAAAAATTTAATATAAATATATTTTTATAATATAATTGCTTATAAGTAAACATAATATTAAAATAGATATAGAACTTGTTATATACATAATTGAAAAGTGGTGATGTAGATGAAAAAAATTAAGTTTATATACAATCCAAATTCTGGTGATAAAAAAATAGTGTACAAGCTAGATAATATAATATCTAAATTTCAAGATAATGGATATACAATTGTGCCATATAGAGTATCTAAAAACAATACCATGGAAAAAGGGTTAGAAGATATTAATGATAACTATGAGTATATTTTAGTTGCCGGAGGAGATGGAAGTATAGATAGACTTGTAAACTTCATGAAAAAAAATAATATAGATTTGCCAATTGCAATACTTCCTACTGGAACTGCAAATGATTTTGCAAATGTGCTTAAGATACCATTAGACATAAATTTAGCAATAGATAAGATAATTAATTCAAAACCTACTAATATAGATTTAGGAATTATTAATGAAGATTACTTTGTAAATATTGCAAGTTCGGGTATGTTTACAGATGTTTCACAAAGAGTAGATGAAAATCTAAAAAATTCTATAGGTAGAGTATCATATATAATAAAAGGAATAGAAGATGCACTTCATTTAAGAAAATTTAGTGTACATGTTAAGTCAAAAGAGTTAGAGTACGAAGGTGATATGTACTTGATTTTAGTTTTAAATGGAAGAACTGCAGGAAATATAAACTTAGCACATTATGCTATGTTAGATGATGGATACTTAGATGTAATAATTTTTAAGGCAATGCCAATACCTAAAACTATTCCACTTCTTTTAGATATTATAAAAGGAGCACCTATAGATAAATACAATGAAATTATATATTTTAAAACAGATGATTTGTATATAGATTGTGAAGAAAATATAGTGACAGATATAGATGGAGAAAGAGGTCCTGATTTCCCTCTTCATATAAAATGTGATAAAGAAGGTATTAAGATATTAGGAATTGAATAAGGTAAATTATAAAAATCCACATTGATAGAAATGTGGATTTTAGTTTATACTTGTATATATCAAATAAAAAGGAGTACAAAATGGAAAAGTTATATTACAAAGATCAATATATAAAAGAATTTACAGCAGAAATTGTTGATATAAAAGAAAAAGATTCTAATTTTCATATTCAATTAGATAAAACTGCATTTTTCCCTGGAGGAGGAGGTCAGTTTTGTGATACTGGGAAAATTGATAATCACGAAGTAATAGATGTATATGAAGAAGATGGATTAGTATTTCATGTAACAAAAACTAAGCCTATAAAAGTACATAAAGTAAAGTGTAGTATAGATTGGGAAAAAAGAGAAGATGGTATGAATCAACATTTTGGGCAACACGTCCTATCTGGATGCTTTTTCAAGTTATTTAATGCAAACACAGTAGGTTTTCACTTAGGACAAGATATTAGCACTGTAGATATACAAGGTTTTTTAACTGACGAACAAATTAAGGAAGCTGAAAACTTTGCAAATGAAATTATAAATAGAGATATATATGCAGAGTTTTTAACTCCTGATAAAAAAGAATTAAAAAAGATGGGATTAAGAAGAGACCTGCCTAAGACTAATGAACAAATAAGAGTTGTAAAAATAGGTGATTTAGATATAAATGCATGTTGTGGTGTACATCCAAGATCAACACTATCTCTTAGAATGATAAAAATAAAAAGATTTGAAAAATGTAGAAATGCTACTAGAATAGAGTATTTAGCAGGTAAAAGAGCAATTGAGTACAGCATGGACAGAGATAATTGCTTAAATGATATATGTAGATACCTAAAGTGTGGAGATAAAGACGCTATTAATGGAATTAAGAACTTACATAAAAACCTAGAAGATACATTACAATATAATAAAAAAATAGAAAGTGAAATAGCTAGATATCAAGTTAAAGAAATGATAGATTTAGGAGAAAAAATAGGAGATATATCTTTAATTAAAAAAACATATGAAAATGAAAATGTAAAATATGCATCTAAAATTGTTTCTAAGTTAGTTGAAAATGAAAACACAATAGCTTTAGTAGCAGTTAAAAATGAAGATAAAGTTAACTTTATATTTGCTACATCAAAAGGAATAGAAAAACTTGATATGAATGAGTTATTAAAGGATTCTATAAAGTTAGTAGATGGTAAAGGTGGGGGTAGTAAAGTTTTAGCCCAAGGAGCAGGAAAAAATAATGGAAATATAGATTCAATGTTTGATTATGTATCTATGAAAATATCAAATTTATTAAAATAACAGAGTAGGATTACCTACTCTGTTATTATATTCCTAAGTTTTTCTATATCAAGAAGCTTCACATAATCATTTGTATAATCAATTAGATTATCATTTTTCATATTTATGAATTCTCTAGATAGAGATGGTCTAGGCACTCCTAAAGTTTCTGCTAGTTTTGTCTTAGTTTTAGGCATTTTTATAAAATTACTATTTTGTAAGTTATACTCATCTAATAAGAAACTCACAATTTTTTGTCTGATGCTTACAAAAGAAATAGTTTTAACTGTTTTATTAAGTTCTACAATTTTATTTGTAATATCATTTAAAAATGATATTAATATGTTTTTGTGATTAGAACAAAAGTCTATAAAGTCATATTTATCAATAAACATTACTTCAGTTTTTGAATTAGATACAACTGTAGCTGGATATATATTTATATCTGAAAAAGTTATGACCTCACCAAATAAATTTCCTTTTGAAAAAGATGACATTAAAATAATTTTATCACCAGGTAAAAATCTTTTAATATCAACACCGCCGTCTAAAATCAAACCTATAGAATTACAAGGATGACCTTCAAGGGCTATTATATCTTCCTTATTATAGTTTTTTATTGTATATTTAGAATCTTTAAATAAATCGAGTATTTCTTTTTTAGTTAAGTTTTTAAACATGATTCCACCTTATAAAAAAATTATTATTAGCCCAATTTAATTAAATTTAAGAATTTAAGATAGGCTTTAATAAATTATAACATAGAGTAGTATTCAACTGCAAAATCTCGAAATTCTTTTGCATATTTACTAATATAATTATCCGGATGCCAAGAAATATTTATGTATCTTTTACAAACAGGGTCTATAACTCTAAGCAACTTTAGAGAATCATCTGCATGTATACCCCATGAGATTTCAGGGATAAAACTTATACCGAGACCAGCAATAATCAATTGTTTAACTATTGAAGGTACATCGCTTTCAAATACTATAGTAGGATTGAAACCTGCATACTTGCAAAGTGAATAAGAAATAGTTCTAAAAGGTTTATTAGATTGAAAACTTATAAAATTTTCATTTGCGATTTCTTCTAAAAATATAGCATTTTTAGTAGCAAGAGGATGGTTAGTAGGCATACCTATAAATAATTCTTCTTCTAATAAGGTTATAGAAAATGGATCATGGACCTCATCTAATGTAGAGGATATACAAAAATCAAAATTTTTATAATCTATTTCACCGTCAACATGCTGAAGAAGTTTAAAGGTAGTGTCGGGATGAGCTTTTTTGAAGTTTAAAATTAAATTAGGCAAGGTATTAGATCCAGCTAGAACTAAAAGCTTTATCTCTGGTTTTGATTGGTTGTTAGTATCGAGAAGTTCCTTAACTCCATTTTCTAAAATTGAAAGTGATTCATTAACCGTTTTTAAAAACATCTCTCCATTTGAATTTAAAATTATCTTTTTTCCATTTCTATCAAACAAATCGACGCCGATTTCCTTTTCTAATGAGTTAATAATTCTACTTAAAGCAGGTTGAACGATATGCAATTTTTTGGCGGCATTAGTCATATGTTGAGTTTTTGCAACTGTTTGAAAATATTTAAGATGAAGGAGTTCCATTTAATAAAATCACCATCCTAGATTATATAATAAATTTGATATAAACATATAACAAACTATGTATTATACATTTATTAAATACTTATATAGAATATTCTTAAAGGCAATATATTTACTAACTTAACAATATTTTATTCAAGCAAGCAAATCAAATCATATCTAATTAACTTTCAGGAATTTATAATAAAAATTTAATAGGAGGAATGCATATGAGTTTTAATTTTGCAGATGTATTTTTAAGCCAATTTATGCTTATGTTCATAGCAATTGTCACGGGACTTATATTTGGAAAACTTAGGTTTGGAAAATTTAAGTTTGGTATATCAGGAGCATTATTCACGGGACTTATAATTGGATGGGGGGCTTTTAAATACGCAGCAAATGTACCTGAAGGTTCTCAAGCGTTTAAGTCTGCACAAGAATTACTATCAGTAGGTGTAGTATCAAGTGATTTTTTTGAAATATTTCTAATATTATTTGTTTGTGCAGTAGGATTATTAGCAGCAAAAGATATGGGTATAGTATTGAAAAAATATGGCCTGAAATTTGTAGTACTTGGTATGATGATAACATGTACAAGTGCCGTAGCAACGTATGGAGCTACATTGTTTAGTGATGACTCAAATCCATATGAAGTATCTGGGGTGTACACTGGAGCACTTACAAGTTCACCAGGGTTAGCAGCGGCAATAGAAACAGCTAGGGGGCATGCAACTCAAAGAGTAGCAGAATTTAATGATATGAACCTAGTAGAAAAAGAACAATTCCTAAAAATGGCGGGAATAAAAGATATACCAAAAGATTTAAATGAATTTAAATTAACAGACGATATAAAGCAACAGTATATAGTAAATGCAGAAGCAAGTATTGGGGCAGGGCATGCGATAGGATATCCATTTGGAGTATTGATAGTTATATTAGCTGTAAATTTCTTCCCAACAATATTTAAAATAGATGTAGAAAAAGAGAAATTGCAATATAAAAAAGAATTAGAGGATGCAAAGAAATCGAGCAATTCATCCAAAGAAATAAAAGAAAGTAAGTTTGATATTTTAGGATTTGTAATAGCATGTACATTCGGATATATAATTGGAAACATAAATATATATCTACCATTTATAGGTTATTTTAGTTTAGGTTCAACGGGTGGGGTTCTGATAGGATCATTAATACTAGGCTATATAGGTAAAGTTGGAAGTATAAGTTTTAGAATGGACTCAAAGGTTCTAGGGGTTATAAGAGATGTTGCATTAGCATTTTTCTTAGCGATTGTAGGATTAAGATATGGATACAAGGCTGTTGATGCGTTAGTAGGAGCTGGAGCATATCTAGGAATTGTTTCTGTTGTAGTTGGAACAGTAGGTATGATGGTTGGATTTTTCTTAGGTAAATATGTACTAAAGATCAATTGGCCAATGTTATCTGGAGCTATATGTGGAGGTATGACATCTACACCTGGACTAGGAGCAGCTGTTGAGGCCTTAGGGGGTGATGAACCAGCTGCAGGATATGGAGCAACGTACCCATTTGCACTTTTAGGAATGGTTATTTTCACTATAATACTTCATAAATTACCGATGTAGTTATTGGATTTAAAATAAAATATGCTAGGAGGGGAAACTTATGGATAAAAGATTAAGATGTGATGAATTAAAAAGCAAAGTAATGAGTGCTAAAGAAGCCGCTAAATTATTTGAGGATAATATGGTTGTAGGAACTAGTGGATTTACACCTGCAGGATATCCCAAAGCAGTACCACTAGCTTTAGCTGATAGAGTAAAAAATGGAGAAAATATAGGTATTACACTTATAACTGGGGCATCTGTTGGACCAGAACTAGACGGAGCTTTAAGTGAACTTGGAATTATAAAAAGAAGGTATCCCTATCAAACAAATTCAAGTTGTAGAAACTCTATAAACAATTCATCTATAAATTATTCAGATATGCATTTAAGTCATACTCCACAATGGGTTAAGTATGGATTTTTTGGGAAGATGGATATAGCATTAGTAGAAGCAGTTGCTATAACAGAAGAAGGATATATAATTCCTTCTACATCAATAGGAAATTCAAATGTATTTGTAGAGTGTGCAGATAAAGTAATAATAGAAATAAATACATCTCAACCAATGGATTTAGAGGGAATTCATGATATTTATAACTTAGAAGCTCCTCCAAATAGAAAGCCAATTCCATTAGTCAAACCTGATGATAAAATAGGAACTCCATATATTATTTGTAATAAAGATAAAATAGCAGCAATAGTATATACAGATATAAAAGATAAAACAAGATCTGTTGCACCTATTGATTCAGTATCAGAAAAAATGGCTAAAAATCTCATAAGTTTTCTAGAAAAAGAAGTAGAAGCTAAGAGACTTCCAAAAAATTTATTACCTCTTCAGTCTGGAGTTGGAAGTGTAGCAAATGCAATTCTTGGAGGTCTGGTAGAATCAAAATTTGAAGACTTAGTAGTGTATTCAGAAGTAATACAAGATAGTGTTATAGATTTAATAGGATGTGGAAAAGTAAGATTTGCATCGGGGACATCATTAACTATATCTCCAGAAAGACTAGATAATTTTTATGAGAATTTTAGTAAATATAAAGATAAATTAATTCTTAGACCTCAAGAGATAAGTAATAGTCCTGAAGTTGCTAGAAGATTAGGCGTAATAGCTATAAATACTGCAATAGAAG
This sequence comes from Paraclostridium bifermentans, assembly GCF_019916025.1. Lineage (NCBI taxonomy): Bacteria > Bacillati > Bacillota > Clostridia > Peptostreptococcales > Peptostreptococcaceae > Paraclostridium > Paraclostridium bifermentans. The sequence goes on from NZ_CP079737.1 coordinate 1,244,070, forward strand.
TAGATATATATGGAAATGTTAATTCAACTAATATAATGGGTAGCAGAATGATGAATGGAATTGGAGGATCAGGTGATTTTTCAAGAAATGGTTATTTAACTATTTTTACAACAGAATCAATAGCTAAGGATGGAAAAATATCTAGTATAGTGCCTATGGTATCACATCATGATCATACAGAACATGATGTAATGGTAATTGTAACAGAACAAGGTGTAGCAGATTTAAGAGGACTATCTCCAAAGGAAAGAGCAGAAGAAATAATAAAAAATTGTGCACATCCTGACTATAAAGATGCTTTATATGATTATTTCAATAGAGCTTGCGAAGGTAAGTATAAACATACACCACATATTTTAGAAGAATCTTTATCGTGGCATAAAAAATTTCTAGATGATGGAAGTATGATTAAATAAAAATTAAAATTTTTTATTATAATAATGAAGAAAAATAAGTAATAGTTGCATTGTAAGTAGATAAATTCAATCAAAACATATGTGAATTGATTGAATTTATCTATATTTTCAAAATTAAAGTTTGACAGTATGAAAGATTAAATTTTGAAAATTTCAAATTTTAAAGTGTAATTCAGTGATGAAATAAAACTTGCATAAAAACGATTGCAATCTTAGGTGAAGGTATGTAATAATTTTAGTGAAGGGGTATTTATTAAAAATTTATATTAAAACTTAATATATATAATCTCTAAAAAATCATAATTGCTTAGAGATAAAGAATAGGGGGAGTTCATATGACGAAAAACAAGGAACAAATTCAAGAGAGCTTTAATAAATGGGAGGAAGGAAAAGTTAATAAGTCTATAGCTAGATTCCCAGAAAGAAAAGAAAAATTCGAGTTTGACACAGGGCAAGAAATGAAAAGGTTATATACACCATTAGATGCAGAATTTGATTATGAAAATGATCTAGGATATCCAGGCCAGTATCCATATACAAGGGGTGTTCAACCTACAATGTATAGAGGAAAATTCTGGACTATGAGAATGTATGCTGGGTTTGCAACAGCAGAAGAATCAAATCAAAGATATAAATATCTAATAGATCAAGGATCTATGGGGCTTTCAGTAGCATTTGACCTTCCGACTCAAATGGGTTATGACTCAGATGATGCAATATCAGAGGGAGAAGTTGGAAAAGTTGGAGTTTGTATAGATTCATTAGCAGATATGGAAATATTATTTGATGGTATACCTTTAGACAAGGTATCAACATCAATGACTATAAATGCACCAGCATCAGTACTTTTAGCAATGTACATAGCAGTTGCTGAAAAGCAAGGAGTTTCAGCTGACAAATTAAGAGGTACGATACAAAATGATATATTAAAAGAATATGTAGCAAGGGGAACATATATATTCCCAGTAAAACCATCCATGAGATTAATAACTGATATATTTGAATATTGTTCAAAAGAAGTACCTAAATGGAACACGATAAGTATATCAGGTTATCATATAAGAGAAGCAGGATCAAATGCAGTTCAAGAAGTAGCCTTTACATTAGCTGATGGTATAGCATATGTAAACTCAGCTATAGCAGCAGGTTTAAATGTAGATGACTTTGCACCTAGATTATCATTCTTCTTCAATGCACATAACAACTTATTAGAAGAGGTTGCAAAATTTAGAGCAGCAAGAAGAATATGGGCAAAAGTTATGAAAGAAAGATTTAAAGCGACTAATCCAAAATCATGGGCACTTAAGTTCCATACTCAAACAGCTGGTTGTACACTTACAGCACAACAACCTGAAAATAACATAGTCAGAGTGGCAATTCAAACATTAGCAGCAGTACTTGGAGGTACTCAATCATTACACACAAATTCAAAAGACGAAGCCCTAGCACTTCCAACAGAAGATTCAGTAAGAGTAGCACTTAGAACACAACAAATTGTAGCACACGAAAGTGGAGTAGCGGATAGTATAGATCCACTAGCAGGTTCTTATTATATAGAAAGTCTAACTAACCAAATAGAAGAAGAAGCATTAAGATTAATAGAAAAAATAGATGAATTAGGTGGAGCACCACAAGCTATAGAAAAAGGATTTATACAACAAGAAATAATGGATAGTGCATATAGATATCAAAAAGAAATTGAAAATAACGATAGAATTATAGTTGGAGTTAATAAATTCCAAATAGAAGAACAATCTCCAAAAGGATTATTAAAAGTTGATCCAATGGTTGGAGAAAGACAAAAAGAAAAGATACAAGAACTTAAAGAAAGAAGAAATGGTGAAAAAGTTAAACAAGCTCTAGAAGCACTTAGAAAAGCTTGTAATTCTGATGAAAATGTAATGCCATATATATTAGAAGCAGTTAGAGAATATGCTACATTAGGAGAAGTTTGTGGCGTTATGAGAGAAGAGTTTGGTGAATATAAACAAACGGTTATGATATAGGGGGTATATTGATATGAGACCAATAAGAGTATTAGTTGCAAAACCAGGATTAGATGGACATGATAGAGGAGCTAAAGTAATAGCAAGAGCATTAAGAGATGCTGGTATGGAGGTTATATATACAGGGCTTAGACAAACTCCAGAACAAATTGTAGCAGCAGCTATACAAGAAGACGTTGATGTTGTTGCAATGAGTATATTATCAGGAGCTCATAACCACTTACTACCGAAAGTTGTAGAATTGTTAAATGAAGAAGAAGCTGATGATATATTAGTAATAGGTGGAGGAGTAATTCCTGAAGATGATATTCCATACTTAAAAGAAAAAGGAATTGCAGAAATATTTACTCCAGGAACTCCAACTTCAATGACTATAGACTTTATTAGAGAGAATCTTAAAAGAGCATTAGCTTAAAAAGGAGATAAATATGAAAGATATAGTGAATAGGGTACTAGAAGGCAAAAAAAGAGATTGTGCTAGACTTATCACTATTGTAGAAAATGAGCAGCCTGGATATGAAGATGCTTTAAAAGACATATATAAACACACTGGAAGGGCCTATGTTATAGGGATAACAGGTCCTCCTGGTGCTGGAAAATCTACTTTAACTGATAAGTTAGTTAAACTTATAAGAAAAGAGGGTAAAAAAGTAGGAATTATAGCAATAGATCCAACAAGTCCCTTTACAAAAGGAGCTATACTTGGGGATAGAATCAGAATGAATGACTTAAATACAGATAAAGATGTATTTATAAGATCTATGGGAACAAGAGGAAGTTTAGGTGGACTATCTAATGCAACTCAAGCTGCTATAAAAGTTTTAGATGCTTATGGATGTGAGTATATATTTATAGAAACTGTAGGGGTTGGCCAATCAGAAATAGATATAGTTAAAACTGCAGATACAACTCTTATTGTCATGGTACCAGGTTTAGGTGATGATATACAGGCAATAAAAGCTGGAGTTATGGAAATTGCGGATGTATTTGCAGTAAATAAGGCAGATAAAGATGGAGCAAAGAGAACATCATTAGAGATAGAAATGATGTTAGACTTTAAGAAAGATTGGGAATTTAGACCACCTGTAAGTTTAGCTATTGCTGAAACTGGTGATGGAATAGATAAAGTTTATGAAAATATATTGAAACATAGGAAGTTTTTAGAAGAAAGCAATAAATTAAATGAAAAAAGATTAGAAAGAAATAGAATTGAAGTTAAGGAATTAGTCCAAAAGAAAGTATCTAGCTTAGTTAAAAATTTAGAGTATACAAAAGAGGTTGATGATTTATTATTAAAAACTATAAGTAAAGAAATTGACCCATACTCTATAAGTAATATGTTATTTGAAAAAGTTACAAAATAACAAGGGGGAGTAGTTATGGATATATTAAGAGTTGATCATGTAGGAATAGCGGTTAATAACTTAGAGGAAACTTTAAGGTTCTATGAAGATGTACTGGGATTAAAATGCCAAGGAACTGAAATTGTTGAAGATCAAAAGGTAAAAGTAGCTTTTTTACCAGTTGGAGATACAGAACTTGAACTATTAGAATCTACAACAGAAGATGGACCAATAGCTAAATTTATAGCAAAAAATGGTGGACGTGGAGGAATACAACACGTTGCAGTTAGAGTTGACAATATAGAAAAAGCTATAGAAGAAGTTAAGGCTAAGGGATATAAAATGATAGATGAAAAACCAAGATATGGAGCTGGTAATGCTAAAATAGCATTTTGCCACCCAAAAGGAACAGATGGAGTTTTATTAGAACTAAGTGAAAGAAATTAAATATAACAAAAATTTGGGGGTGATTTTGTGTCACAAGAAAAGTTAAATTTACTTTATGAAAAAAGACATAAAATAGAACAAGGTGGGGGACAAAAAAGAATAGATAAACAACATTCATCAGGCAAATTAACTGCAAGAGAAAGATTAAATCAATTATTTGATGAAAATACATTCGTTGAATTAGATGCATTTGTAAAACATAGATGTACAAATTTTGGAATGGAAAGCAAGGAAATACCAGGAGAAGGTGTAGTTACAGGATATGGTAAAGTGGAAGGCAGATTAGTTTGTGCATTTGCACAAGACTTTACTGTGCTTGGCGGGTCACTAGGGGAAATGCATGCGAAAAAAATTGGAAAAGTTATGGATACTGCTTTAAAGCTAGGAGCACCTGTTGTTGGACTTAATGATTCAGGAGGAGCTAGAATTCAAGAAGCTGTTGATGCACTTGCAGGATATGGAGAAATATTTTATAAAAACACAATTGCATCAGGTGTAGTTCCTCAAATTTCTGCAATAATGGGGCCTTGTGCAGGAGGAGCTGTTTATTCTCCAGCATTAACAGACTTTGTATATATGGTAGATAAAACTAGTCAAATGTTTATAACAGGACCTCAAGTTATAAAAACTGTTACTGGAGAAGAAGTAACAGCTGAAGAATTAGGGGGAGCATCAACTCATAACACAACTTCTGGAGTTGCTCACTTTATGGCTTCAAATGATGAAGATTGTATAGCTCAAATAAGAAAATTATTATCGTTTCTACCTTCCAATAACTCTGAAAAAGCACCTATAGTAGAATGTCAAGATGATCCAAATAGAAAAAATGATGCTTTAAATAGTATAATACCAGATGGTTCAAATAAACCGTATGATATGAAAGAAATTATATATGAAATAATAGACGATGGTGATTTTTATGAAGTTCAACCATTCTTTGCTCAAAATATAATAACAGGTTTTGCAAGAGTAAATGGTGAAAGTATCGGAATAATTGCAAATCAACCAAAGATTATGGCTGGATCACTTGATATAAATGCATCAGATAAATCATCAAGATTTATAAGAACTTGTGATGCTTTTAATATACCTATACTTAGTTTAGTTGATGTACCAGGATTTTTACCAGGAACATCTCAAGAATATGGAGGTATAATCCGTCATGGTGCAAAAATGCTTTACGCATATAGTGAGGCTACAGTTCCTAAAATTACATTAATAACTAGAAAAGCTTATGGTGGTTCGTACCTTGCAATGTGTTCTAAAGATTTAGGAGCTGATATGGTATTTGCTTGGCCAACAGCAGAAGTTGCAGTTATGGGACCTAGTGGAGCTGCCAATATAATATTTAAAAATGATATTAAAAATGCTAAAGATCAAAAAGAAATGAGAGAAATAAAGATAAAAGAATATACAGATGAATTTGCAACTCCATATAAGGCGGCTGAAAGAGGATATATAGATGATGTAATAGAACCTTCATTATCTAGAATAAGAATAGCAGATGCTATTGATACATTAGCATCTAAGCGTGAAGAGAGACCTCCTAAAAAACATGGAAATATACCTTTATAGGAAGGTGGTAAATTATGAATATTAGCCAATTATTAGAAGCTTTAAAAGATCCTTCAGCTTCAATTTCAATAGGGGAAAAACTTTTAGCAGGAGTTTGTGTAGCGATTCTTTCAATGGCAGTAGTTTTTATAGTTTTAGTTATAATATCTCTTATAATAAAAATACTGCAAGTAGATAGAACTGAAAAACAAAAAACCGTAGTTAACGTAGAACCAATTCAAGAAGCTTCGATTGAAAATAAAAGTAGTAATGAAAATATAGAAGAGTTAGTTTCAGTTATAACTGCATCAATTGCAGCAGCTACAGGAAATAGTACAAATAATATAATAGTTAGAAAAATACAAAGAACTAATAATAATAAATCAAGTTGGGAAAGAATGCCTAAAAATATTACAAAGTAAAACAGGGGGAGTTTACGATGATAAAAAAATATAATATAACTGTAAATGGAAATACATACGAAGTAGAGGTGGAAGAGCTAGGCAGTCAGGCATCTGTGCAAAGACCACAAGTAGCAACTCAACAAGTGCAGCCACAAGCAGCGCCAAAAGCGCAACCTAAGCAAACTCAAAATGCACCGTCTGCTGGAGGAGGAACTATATCAGCACCTATGCCAGGAACAATAAATGATGTACGTGTAAAAGTTGGAGATAGTGTTAAAAAAGGGCAAGTATTAATAATACTAGAAGCTATGAAAATGGAAAATGAAATAATGGCAAGTTCTGATGGTACAGTTAAGTCAGTTGATGTATCAAAAGGAGCGTCTGTAAGCGCAGGGGATGCTTTAATAACTATAGGTTAAATAATTACAAATTTTTAAAAGGGGGACTTACCCGTGGGAGAAGTTATTAATAATTTTATTCAATCAATGGGTATTGTTAATATGGATTGGCGACAAATTGTAATGATATTAATCGCCTGTGTATTATTATATTTAGCAATAGCAAAAGGATTTGAACCGTTATTATTAGTGCCTATAGCTTTTGGTATGTTACTTACAAATCTTCCATTAGCAGGTGCTATGAACACACCAATTTCATCTATAAATGATGTTTCACTTACACAAGAATCAATAAATGGATCAATTGCAACCAAGACTCCGGGAGGGTTACTTTACTATCTATACCAAGGATGTAAACTGGGTATATTCCCACCGTTAATATTCTTAGGAGTTGGAGCAATGACGGACTTTGGACCAATGATATCTAATCCAAAGAGTATATTATTAGGTGCTGCAGCACAGTTTGGAATATTTTTTACATTTATAGGTGCACTAGCTTTAGGCTTTACAGGATTAGAAGCATCTTCTATAGGAATTATAGGAGGAGCAGATGGACCGACTGCAATTTATTTAACAACAAAGCTAGCACCTCACTTATTAGCACCTATAGCTGTTGCAGCGTATTCGTATATGGCTTTAGTTCCAATAATACAGCCACCTATAATGAAAGCTTTAACAACTAAGGAAGAAAGAAATATAATAATGAAACAATCAAAGCCAGTATCTAAAAAAGTTAAAATTATATTCCCTATAGTAGTTACTATAGTAGTATCTTTATTATTACCATCAGCAGCTACATTAATAGGACTACTAATGTTTGGTAATTTACTTAAAGAGTGTACAGTTACTGATAGACTTTCAGATACGGCAACTAATGCTTTAATGAATATAATTACAATATTTTTAGGGTTATCTGTTGGAGCATCAGCAGAAGCTCAAGTTTTCTTAAGTGCACAAACTATAAAAATATTTGCACTTGGAATAATTGCATTTAGTATAGGAACAGGATCGGGAGTACTTTGTGCTAAGTTTATGAATAGATTTACAAAGGATAAAGTAAATCCACTTATAGGAGCAGCTGGAGTATCAGCAGTACCTATGGCAGCAAGAGTTGCGCATAAGGTAGCTCAAGAAGAAAATCCAGGAAACTTTATACTTATGTATGCTATGGGACCTAATGTTGCAGGTGTAATAGGATCTGCTGTGGCAGCCGGAATATTACTAAGTTTATTCGGAGGATAAAATAAAAAGGATGTCTTAAAATATTTTAAGACATCCTTTTTATAATTAAGAAAATTATGTTTACTAAAAATATGGATAATCTATGAAACTAAAAAATAATATAAAACTATATTAATTATTATACAAATAGGAACTCCTATAGTAAATTTATTATGTTTTGTTTTATGTCTAAATGTATACATTCCTAGATATGTACCTAGTGCTCCTCCAATTAAAGATAAAGTCATAAGGGTTGATTCAGGGACTCTCCATTCATGTTTAATTGCTCTTTGTTTATCTATGTACATAAGTAAAAATGATATACAGGATATAATTAAAAAATATATGTTGAAAATTTTCATTATAACCTCCTCATAAATTTATTTAAACATTTAAATCATATCATAAAAACAAAAAAATCAAAATAAAAACTAGATTATAAAATATAATCTAGTTTTTGTTTTTGTGAATTAAACAATAGGTTCTTTAACTTTGTTATTATAATTTTCATTTTCTATATCTGAATCTAAAAAAATTGAATTTAAAATCTCTGGGTTTTGACAATCTAAAATTAAATCAACTTTTTTTATCAATTCACATCCAACTGTATAAATATCATTGTTTCTTTCCGCTTTGTTTGAAGTTAATAAATAAAACATAATTATCCTCCTAATCACTTGTAATAGGAGGATTGACAATTGAATTAATAATTATTCAATAAATATAAAAATTGATAAAAACGTATAAAAGTACAAAACGTAAGTACGAAATTGCAAATACTTATTAAACTTAAATCAATACAATATTAATATAAAGAATAATAAGGAGGAGTACAATTGGAAGCTATATCTAAAAAAATATTGGGGATAGACATAGAAACATTAGAATCTTGTAAGGGATTAAACACTGCAAAAGAAATATCACAGCAAGCTAGAGTATGGAGAGAGGCTGCAAGTAATTTATATGATAATAAGGATGATATAAAAGAGTTTATTGAAGATGTTACTAGTAAAAAAAATTGCAGAATTATATTAACAGGTGCTGGAACATCTGCATTTGCAGGAGAAACTTGCGAACCTTATTTAACAAAATTATTAAACAAAAAAGTGGAAGCAATAGCTACAACAGACTTAGTTTCAAGTCCTAGTAATTACCTTATAAAAGATATACCAACTATTTTAGTTTCATTTGCAAGATCAGGTAATTCACCAGAGAGTGTACACGCAGTAAAATTAGCAAATGAAATTATAGATGATTTATACCAAATCATAATAACTTGTAATGAAAATGGTAAATTGGCATTAAATACGAAAGATGATGAAAAAAGTTTATTACTTCTTATGCCATCAGAGACAAATGATTTAGGCTTTGCAATGACAAGTAGTTTTACAACTATGGTTTTAAGTTGTTTAGGAGTATTTAATATTGAAGAAATTGAAATGTTTATAGAAGATACACAAAATCTTTCAAAATCTGTAGAAAAATTTATAGAAACAAATTTAGAATCAATAGATAAACTAGCAAAAGAAAAATTCGAAAGAATAATATATTTAGGTTCTGGAACAAGTAAAGGCATAGCTAGGGAGAGTGCACTGAAAGTTTTAGAGCTAACAGCTGGTAAAGTAAATGCAAGTTATGATACGCCTTTAGGTTTTAGACATGGGCCTAAATCCGTTATAAACGATGAAAGTATAACTGTAATTTATATATCAAATGAAAATTACACTAGGCTTTATGATTTAGATTTGGCTAAAGAAATGTTAGCGCATAGAAAAAAAGATAAAGTTGTATTAATAGGTTCAAACATAAATCAAAATTTAAAAGATAAAGCTGACTATGTATTTAATATAGAAAATATTGATTACAACATAGAAAATGAAGCCTTACTTCCATTACAACAAATAATATTTGGGCAGATATTATCATTTTTAAAATCTAAAGAGTTAGGGATTACACCAGATAATCCATGTCCAACAGGAGAGGTAAACAGAGTAGTACAAGGGGTTATACTACATGATTTAAATAAATAAAAATAGGGGGCAAGGAATATGAGTTTGTTATCGACTAAAGAAATTTTGATTAAAGCTCAAAAAGAGGGATACGCAGTTCCGGCTTTTAATATACACAATTTAGAGACAATACAAGTTGTTTTAGATGCAGCTAGAAAATTAAAATCACCAGTTATTTTAGCTGCAACACCGTCAACTGTAAAGTATGCAGATGAAAATTATCTCTTAGCTATAATTGAAAAAGCAAGTGAGCTAAACAATATACCATTAACATTTCATTTAGATCATCATGAAAATGTAGAAGATATAAAAAGAATAATAAAGCTTGGGTGTAAATCAGTTATGATAGATGCATCGAAGCACGAGTTTAGAAAGAATATAGAAATTGTAAAAGATGTAGTTGAGTTTGCTCATTTATATGGAGCTACCGTAGAAGCTGAATTAGGAAAGCTTGGTGGAATAGAAGATGATTTAAATGTAGATGAAAAGGATGCATTTTTAACAGATCCAAAAGAAGCGTGTGAATTTGTAAAAAAGACAGGCGTAGATTCATTAGCAATAGCAATTGGAACAGCTCATGGTCTTTATAAAAGTGAACCAAAATTAGATTTTGATAGATTAGAAAAAATTAAAAATATGGTTGAGGTACCATTAGTTCTTCATGGTGCGTCTGGAGTTCCTTATGAATCAGTTCAAAAATCAATTGAAAAAGGTATATGTAAAGTAAATATAGCGACAGAACTTAAAATACCTTTTTCAAATGCTATAAAACAATATTTTAATGAAAATCCTAATGCATCTGATCCAAGACAATACCTAGTGCCTGCAAAGAATGCTATGTATGATGTTGTAGTTGAAAAAATAAAGATGTGTAAGAGCGAAAACAAAGCGCATGATATCAGTTATAACATTTAATCCATCTATAGATAGATTATATAAATTAGATAAATTTGAAATTGGTTCTGTCCAAAGGGCTGATTTAGTTAACCCAACTGCAGGCGGAAAAGGGTTAAATGTAGCAAAAGTTCTAAAAAATCTGGGGGAAGATGTTAATTGTATAGGATTTTTAGGTGGATTTAATGGTGAATATATAAAATCTAAATTAAAAGATATAGGAATAGAAAATAAATTTACACATATACAAGAAGAGACTAGAATTTGTTTAAATATAATGGATTCAAACAATGTAAGTACAGAGGTGTTAGAAAAAGGTCCAAATATAAGTAAAGAAGAAATTCATAGATTTGAGAAAGACTTGGAAGAAGTTTTAAAAGATACACATGTTTTAGTTGCATCAGGCAGCTTAGCAAAGGGCTTGCCAACAGATTATTATTTTAAAATTGGAGAAATATGCAATCAAAGAAATATAAAGTTTATCTTAGATAGTAGTGGGGAAAGTCTTAGATTAGGGATGAACTCAAGTCCATATCTTATAAAACCTAATATTGATGAACTAGAAAGTTTAAGTGGATTAAAAATAAAAAGTATAGAAGATATTATAAGTGTAGCAGAAAGTATGCTTTCAATTGGAGTAAAAAATATATGTGTATCAATGGGAAAAGATGGAATGGTGTTTATAAATAAAGATTATATATATAAAGTTGAAATACCTAAAATAAAGGTTATAAACCCTGTTGGAAGTGGAGATTCTAGTATAGCTGGTTTTGCTTTAGGAATATCTAAAGGTTATGATTTAGAAAATACTTTGAAATTAGCAAATGCATGTGGAATGTCAAATGCAATGAACATATCTACAGGATCTATAAATTTAGATGATATTAATAAATTTATAGATGAAATTAAAGTAAATGAATATGTTAAAAAAACTTAATCTACCAATATAGGAGGGCGTATATGTATTATATAGGGGTAGACGGTGGAGGTACAAAAACTACATTTACCATGATAAATAATATGGGGGAAAAAATTACACAATATACAACGAAAACGACTCATTATGAGCAAGTAGGATTTGATGGATTAGAAGATGTATTGAACGAAGGATTAAGTAAAGTTATAGAAAAATCAAACGTAGATATTGAAAAAATAGATAGTGTTTTTCTTGGTATTCCTGGATATGGAGAAGTTAAAAGTGTTGTAAAAAAAATAAATTGTATATGTGAACGAGTATTTAATAAAATTGACTTTAGAATTGGAAATGATGTAGAAGCTGGGTTTGAAGGTTCTCTAGCAGGTAAACCTGGAATAAATATAGTTAGTGGAACGGGCTCGATTGCACTTGGAAAAGATTTATATGGAAATACAATAAGATGTGGTGGATGGGGAGATTATGTAGGCGATGAAGGATCTGCACATTGGATAGGAAAAAAAACTATCGAAGTATTTTCAAAAGAAGCTGATAAAAGACTAAATAGAGGTTTGATTTATGAAAAAGTTAGGGAATATTTAGAGATAGATGATGATTTTGAAATAATTGACTATGTTTTAAATAAAATAAATAAAGATAGAACTCAAATTGCACAGTTTTCTAAAATATGCTTTGAAAGTGCTAAATTAAATGATGAAAATGCATTAGAGATATTTAATTTAGCTGGATATGAGCTTAGTTTATTAGTAAAGATGATAATAAATGAATTGGAATTTGAAGACGAAATAACTATATCTTATTCAGGGGGAGTATTTAAAAGTGGAAACTTAATTATTAACCCTATAAAAAATAATTTAAGCGGATATAATGTAAAGCTTATAAAACCTATATTAGAACCAGATATGGGAGCGTGTTTACTAGCTTATAAAATAAAAAATAATCATGTAAGTAATGAAGTTTTAAATAATATGATTAATAAAACTGAATATAGTTTTTCATAAAATAAGGAAGGTAATTTTACCTTCCTTTATTTATATATAGATTTGGAATATTCAGTGGGGGAGATTCCAAAATGAGATTTAAATTTACGGGAAAAATAATGAATGGAAGAAAAACCTAATAACTCAGAAATTTGACTAAATGTATAACTAGAACTTTTTATAAGTTCTTTACTTTTCTTTAGTTTTATATCGTTTATATAATTGTTAACTGTTTTATTTGTATTTTTTTTAAATAGAGAATGTAAGGTTGTACTACTTATACAAAATTCATTACATAATGTACTTATGTTTATTTTTTTATTAATATTTTTATCAATATATTTTAAAATATTATTTAACTGATCGTCTTCATAAGATTGTTGCATATGTGTAGTTGGCTTGTGCTGGCCTTGTAAGTTTTTAAATCTTAAAGTATTTATAATAAGTTGCTTTAAGTAACAAAGTGATAGGTCATCAGAATATATATCTTGATTTGATAACTCATTAATAAGGTTTTGAATAATGTGATGTGAATCGCGGTTTAATGTAAATACTTTATTGCATAGAAACTCATAATCATTAAAATCCATATTAAAATTTATGGTTAGATATGAACACGTATTTTCTTCTATTGTATACTGGTTATGAAATTGAAGTGGTGCATAAAATATCAAATCACCTTGATTTAGAGTATAAGAGTTTTTATTTATATCTGTATTTAATACTCCCTTATCCACATAAGTAAGTTCCCAATAAGGATGTGATTCTCCATGGAAAATATAACTACAACCTTTTTCTTGATAAAATTTGGTATAAATTTCTTTTATATGTAATGAAGGCGATATAGAAGAGTATACGTAATCGTGTGTTAAAGGTATTGAATTAAATTTATATGAAGGTTTTGATATATGTATTAAAGATTCATCTGATATCGATATAAAGTTGAAATAAAGGCCTTTTTTTAACCTTATAGGTCTATTTACTATAAATGAGTTTAAGCTAGAAGAATCAAATGACACTAAAATCATAACAACGCCAGATAAAACTTTTATAAAAACCTCATCATTTGTTAAAACTTTTAAATCACTAATACTCTTATTTGTAAAATTATGAAGATAAGAGTTATCAATTTCATCAAAAGTATCTATTACTTCTCCAAAAAATTTAAACTTAGGAGATGTGATTTTATCAAACATAACAACCTCCAATTATAGGATATAATATATATTATATGAATGTTAAATACTAAATACTATAAATATAGGATTAAAATATTTTGTATATCTAAATTAGATATGAATGTAAATGAGTTAAAAAAGTAGAAAGCAATACTAATTTAAATATGGTAATATTAGGGTATAAATATATTAAGGAAAAAGGTGATAAAATGAGAGCTGAAATTATAACTGTAGGAACAGAAATTTTACTAGGTGATATTGTAAATACAAATTCTCAGTTTTTAGCAAAGGAATTGGCAAATATTGGGATAGATGTATATCATCAAGGTACAGTTGGAGATAATGAAACAAGACTTATGGAATCTTTAAATGAAGGTTTAAAAAGAAGTGACATAATAATTACCACTGGAGGTCTGGGGCCAACGAAAGATGATATGACTAAAGAAGTAGCTGCTAAGTGTTTTGGTCAAGAACTGGTTTTATATACGGATATTTGGAAAGATATTAAATCTTATTTTAACAAGTTAGGGTTAGAGTTAACTGAGAATAATAAAAAGCAAGCATATTTTCCAAAAGACTGCATTATATTAAATAATCCTAATGGAACGGCTCCAGGAGCAATATTAAAAAAAGATAATAAAATGATAATACTATTACCAGGACCGCCAAAAGAAATGATACCTATGTTTAATAATGAGTTAAAGAAGCACTTATTATGTTTAACTGATTATAAACTTGTATCAAAAACATTAAGATTCTTTGGAATAGGTGAATCTTCATTAGAAGACAAGTTAATAGATATGATAAATAATCAAAAAAATCCTACTATTGCACCTTATGCTAAAGAGGGTGAAGTAACTATTAGAATAACTGCAAAAGCTGAAAATACTGAAAAAGCAAATGAACTAATAAAAAATGTAGAAGATGAAATCAATAATAGGGTAGGAAATTACATATATGGTTATGATGATACTACTTTAGAGGAAGAAGTAGCAAAATTATTGGTTGAGAAGAATATGACTATAGCTGTAAGTGAATCATGTACAGGAGGAATGGTTTCATCAAAACTAATAAACTATCCTGGAATTTCTCAAAGTTTCTTAGAAGGATGTGTTACTTATTCCAATGAAGCTAAAATGAAAAGGCTAGGGGTTAAAAAAGATACTTTAGATAAATTTGGAGCAGTAAGTGAAGAAACAGCTATTGAGATGGCTATGGGAGTTGCTAAGTCTTTAGGTGCTAATATTGGGGTATCTACAACTGGAATAGCAGGTCCAGGAGGCGGAACTGATGAAAAACCGGTTGGGTTAGTTTATATAGGACTTTATATAAATGGAGAAATTAAAGTTAAAAAATGTAATCTAGCTGGAAGTAGAGAAAAAATAAGATCTAGAGCGACAAGCGAAGCACTAAACTTAGTTAGAACAGAACTTATAAAGTAAAAGGAGTAAGCTAATGATAAAATATATATTTTGTGATTTAGATGGAACATTATATCACAATGGAATATCTAAAGAAGATGCAAATGCTATAAATAATATAGAAAAACAAGGAGTTACATTTAATATAGCTACTGGAAGAATTTTTTCTCAAGCTGTAAAGATGACTCAAGATGATATTGATATGAATGGATATTATATATGTGAAAATGGATCATATATATATGATTGCAATAAAAATTTAGTTTTTAAAGGAACAATAGATGATAATATAGTAAAAAAAGTGATTGCTTTATATGAATCAGATAACGCAACATTATACTTTAAGTATAATGGAAAGGTAGTATTACTAGAAGAAAATGACTGCTTTAAGATTTACTCAGATGAATATTTAGTAGATAAAGAATTTGCAAATAAAAATACATACAATGACCTTGTAGGTAATATAGGTATAGTATCTAAAGATGTAGATGAACTATATAGATTAGAATCTTTTTTAATTGAAGAATTCAATGATGTTTTAGACATATATTTTTCATCAGAATATACTTTAAACTTAGTTCCTAAAGGTGTTTCAAAGCATGTAGCTATAAAAAATGTATGCAAAGTTTTAGGAGTTAGTTTAGATGAAATAGCAACAATAGGAGATTCTCCAAATGATATAAGTATGCTTAAAACTGCTAAATATAGTTTTGCAATGAAAAATTCAAGAAAAGAAGTTAAAGAAAGTGCAAATTATACAGCTAATTCTGTAGAAGATGCAATTAGAAAAATAAAAGAAATTAATGAAGATTTAAATTCATAGGAGGAAGTTATGAAGAAGGTATTAGTTTTATTAGCAAATGGATTTGAAGAAATAGAGGCCTTAAGTGTAGTTAATGTATTAAGAAGAGCTCAAGTAATTTGTCATATGGGAAGTCTTGGTACTGAATATGTAAAAGGTACTCATAAAATAGAAGTTAAATCAGATGTAAATATAAACGATATAAACATAAATGAGTATGATGGAGTTGTATTACCAGGAGGACTTCCAGGAGCATATAATCTAAGAGATAGTGAAAAAGTTAGAGAAATAGTACAAAAGTTTAATAATGATGGGAAAATTATAGCTGCTATATGTGCAGCTCCAGAAGCACTAGAAAGTTTTAATATATTGAATGGAAAAAAATGCACATCATATCCAGGATTTATAAAAGATAAGAGTAACCTAAACTATATAGAAAATCAAATAGTTGTAGAGGATGGAAATATAATAACTAGTAGAGGACCAGCAACAGCTATAGAATTTTCATTAGCAATACTGAAGAAACTTGGATATAAAAAAAAATATGAAGAAATAAAAGAAGGTATGTTAGTAAACTTTTATAACGAATTCAAATAAAAATTATTAATTAAAAATCATTAAATGATAAATATATAAGCTCAGCTTATATATTTATCATTTTTTTATATTTATAAATATTTTCGTATAAGTCTACTTGCTTTAGATTGAGATATGTTTAATGCTTTAGCTAATTTATATGAACTTGGATTGTTTTTATAGTATTTACAAATTAAAAGCTTCTCATAATTTTCCATTAAATTATCTAATGAATTATTTTCTTCATATTTTACAAAGTCTACGTGGTGAAGGACTGATTTTGGTAAGTGGTGTAATTCAATGTAGTCTGAGCTTGAAGTAACTAAAATATTTTGAATTATATTTTCAAGTTCTCTCATATTTCCAGGGTAATTGTAGTTCAAAAGTACGTTTATAACTTCTGTAGACATATTTTTATCTAGATTGAAAATGTTTGAGTATTTTTTGAAAAAGTGAAAAATAAGCTCTAATAAATCTTCTTTACGATCTCGAAGAGGTGGAATTTTTAGTTCTACCACGTTTATTCTATAATATAAATCCTCTCTAAATTTTTTTTGATTTATAGAATTTATTAAATCAACATTAGTTGCAGAAATAAATCGTATGTCTACTTTTTTAGTTTTTACTCCTCCAACTGAAGTAAATGTTTTATCTTGAATAAGTTGTAAAAACTTTGATTGAAGTTCTTTGGGTATATCTCCAATTTCATCAAGAAATAAAGTACCTTCATTTGCTAGCTCAACTAGTCCTATTTTCCCCTTTGAATTAGCCCCAGTAAATGCACCACCTTCGTAACCGAATAATTCAGATTCAAGAAGATTTGGAGAAATAGTTGAACAATTTATTGTTATAAATGGTTTTCCAGCTCTTTTACTATTTAAATGTATGTGTTTAGCAAGGGTAGTTTTACCACATCCTGATTCACCAAGTAATAAAACATTTACATTTGTTTTAGCAACATTTTTTGCTATTTCTAAAATTGATTTCATACTGGAGCCTTTTATAGTAGTATCATTATAAATTAATGACTGAGATTTATTAAATGAACTTATTGTATTTTCATATAATTTTATTTTTTCTTTTATACTATTTAATTCGCTTATATCCCTAGAATTTTCTACTATAAATTCTATATCACCATTTTCATCAAAAACAGGTGTAGCGGTTATTATAAGTGTTTTTCCAGTTATAGTTTTCTGTTCCATAGAAACTTTTTTCTTGTGTTTAACAACAGCAGGAATAGGTGTTTGATTAGAGTATCCAGCTTCATTTAAGAACATTGCTGTTTTTCCTATCATATCCTCTCTATCTATACCGTAGTTAGATTCAAATGCTTTATTACAATAAATCATATACCCATCTCTATCACATACAAAAATTTCATCATGAGAAGATTCTACTATTCTTTCAAAAAAATCTTTAGTGTATTGCATTAATATATCCCCCGAAATAATAAATTATAAACTATGTATTTAAAACTCCTTAATTATAGTATATATATAAGTCAAAATCAACTTATTATAAATGAATACTTAATGGATTTTAATAATATAAGTCTATTTTGACTTATATAAAAAGCAGAAATAAGTTTAATTTGACTTATATGCAATAAGAAAATGTTTCCAAAGCAAGTGATTTCAATTAGAAAAAGCTTGGAATGATTTGGCATAGAAATTGCTAAAATAAATAATCGTAATAGTAGTATAGATAGGAGGTTTTTTTATGGAACAGAGAAGTAAAGGGTATATATTTGTTGTAACAGCAGGAGTTTTATGGGCTACTATTGGATTATTTGCAAATTCATTATTAAACCTAGGGCTAACTCCAGAACAAGTTGCATTTTTAAGATTATTTTTAGGGTTTTTGATATTATTTATTTATAGTTGTGTAAAAATGCCAAATGCACTTAAGATAAACAGAAAAGGATTAATGTATTGTATTCTTGTAGGTATAATAAGCCAGGCTGGGTTTAATATATGCTATTTTAATGCTATAGATTCTATTGGAGTTTCGGCATCTGCAGTACTTTTATACACATCTCCATTGTTTTTAGCAATGCTATCAATGGCAATTTTTAAAGAAAGACTTAATAAGTCTAAAGTTATGTCACTATGTATTTGTTTTTGTGGATCAATACTAGCAGTAACAGGAGGCAGTTTAGATTTAGGTCAACTTAGTACACAAGGCATTTTACTAGGTATAATGTCAGCTATAACATATGCATGTATGTCAATAATAAGTAAAGGTGCATTAAAAGAATGTGAAGGGATAACTTTGTTGATATATGGATTTCTAATCGGGTCTATATTAATGATACCTTTAGCCAATCCTATACAAATTATTTCATATGCAAATAATATAGGGACTGTGTTTACTATATTAGGATTAGGGATAATACCTGCAGCCGGTGCATATATATTTTATTTAAATGGAATTTCAACAGGTATTGATTTATCAATAGCTGGAATATTAGCATCTGCAGAGCTTATAGTATCTGTAATAATAGGTTGGACATTGCTTGGAGAAAACTTTTCTATAGTGAAAGCTATAGGGGTTTTATTTATGGTTGTTTCTGCGATTATATCAATTAAAAAACCTAACGATAAATTTGAAGAAGATAATGATAATATTAGCTCAGGAAATAAAATAAAACTTCATACAGCAAATTAACTGTAATAAAAAATAAGCTATCTAATTAGATAGCTTATTTTTTATTACAGTATTTAATTCCTTGATACGAATTTCTTTCTCTCATAGTATCATCTATAGCATTTAGAACTTCCCACTTTTTAAGACTCCACATAGGACCTACTATTTCATCTCTTTTACCGTCTCCAGTAAGTCTATGAACTACCATTTCAGGAGGAATAATTTCTAATTGGTCACACACTAAGTTTATATAATCATCTTTCTCCATTAAGTTAAACATACCTTTTTTTAACATGTTTTCCATAGGTGTTTCTTTTAAAACATGAAGTAAGTGTATCTTTATTCCATGAACACCAAGATCAGCAACTGCTTTAGCTGTTTCCATCATCATATTATAGTCTTCTCCAGGTAATCCATTTATGATATGAACAACTGTTTTTATATTATGTTTTTTTAACTTTTCAACACCTTCTAAAAACGTATTATAATCATGACCTCTATTTATAATTTTAGATGTTTCATCATGAATCGTTTGAAGTCCTAGTTCAACCCATAAGTTTGTTTTTTTATTAAGCTCAGATAAATATTCTAAAACATCGTCTGGTAAACAATCTGGTCTAGTAGAAATTGAAAGTCCTATTACATCATCTAAATTTAATATAGTTTCATATTTTTCTTTTAATACACTTACTGGAGCATGAGTGTTAGTAAAAGCTTGGAAATATCCAATGTATTTTGCGTTATGCCATTTTTTATGCATCATTTCTTTTATATCTTCAAACTGCTTTATTAAATTATCGTTAGGATTTCCTGCAAAATCTCCAGAACCTTGTTTACTACAGTAAGTACATCCACCATAGGCAACAGTTCCATCTATATTTGGGCAAGAAAAACCTGCATTTATAGATACCTTAAAAACTTTTTCTCCAAAATTGCTTCTAAGGTAATAATTCCATGTATGATACCTTTTATTATCAAAGGCATATTTAAAATTTGTCAAATTAATCACCTTTTCTTTGTTTGTATTAAATTTACTTATACAATATTAACATAAAAAACAATCTTATACAAACTAAGGATTAATTTAACTATAAAAAATAGTACCTTAATTTAAGGTACTATTTTTTATAGTTTTTTTAACTTATTTCCAGTTGATAAAAGTTGGAACCCGATTAAAACGAAAATTAAAGATAAAAATGTAGCTATAAATCCTGATAAGAATAAAGGTGAAAGGATTAGTATTAATCCACATATTAATAAAAAACCATTAAAACCATTAAACTTTATATAAGGATTTTTTCTGCTATTAAAAAAAGCAATAATTTGCGTTACTAAAAGATATGCACCAAGTATAGATGAAAAGAATCCCTGTATTTGTTGAGGAAAAATAAAAAATAATAGCGCAACAACTATAAGAATAATTTCTCTGTTTTTATAAGGCTTTAGAGTTTCTTTAGACTCGTATCTTTTAAGTTCGTTTATAGTTTTTAGATTTAAGTATGCTAAAAACAAACAAACTGCTCCTAAGCCAAATGATAATACTTTAATGCCTAAATTTTTAAATAAAAGGGAAAGAGTTCCAATAAGTAAAAGTAAAATCCCCATTATTATAAAATTATTTGCATTTTCTTTTTGATTAAAATTATTAAAGTTAAAATTTATATTCATTTATATCACCTCTTTAAATCATTAAAAAAATTATAACAAAAAAAAAGTAACTATAAAATACTTTCTTTTAAATTTCTATTTAAAGTAATTTTAAAAATGCTTGTATCATAAGATTTTATTATGTAAAGGAGTGAGCCAATTGATAAAATTAGTATCTATAATATTTGCAATACTAGCAGGAGGATCCACAGCTCTAGAGGCTTTTATAAATGGAGAGTTAGGAAAAAGTACATCAGCAGTTACAGCAACTTTTATAAGTTTAGTAGTAGGTTCAGTATTTTTTTTAATAAACATGATTTTAACTGGGGAAATTAAAACTTTTTTAGCAACAGAGTCTATAAGTCCTAAATTACTACTTGGGGGTATATTTGGAGGATGTATAATTTATTTTACAGTTAAGGCAATGGATGGAATAGGGCTTTCAAGCACATTAACTATAATAGTAGTTTCACAAATTTTGATAGGTTTTTTTATAGATGTGGTTGTGCTTAAAGAGCAAACTATGTATTTATATAAATATGTAGGTGCAATTTTACTATTTATAGGAACATTTTTCATAGTTAGTTAAATCTATTTAATTATTATACATATTTGGTAAATTAAATTTATGTGATAAAATTAATGTAAATAAAATACATTAGGAGAGATATAATAATGAAAAATAAATTTGTTATGTCATTTAGCGGGGGAAAAGATAGCACACTGGCATTATATCGTATGATAAAAAAAGGTTATGAGCCAGTAGCTCTTTTGACAACTGTAAAAAAAGATGCTGATAAGTCATGGACACATGGAATAAATAAAAGGTTATTAAAACAAGTAAGTGAAAGCTTAGACATACCATTATTAGAAGTTGAATGCGATGTTTGTGAGTATGAAAAAGAGTTTGAAAATAGCTTAACAAAAGCAAAGGAACTTGGCGCAAGTATTTGTGTATTTGGAGATATAGATATAGAAGAACATAAAAATTGGGATGTGGAAAGATGTAAAAATTCAGGAATCGAAGCTAGTTTTCCATTATGGCAAGAAGATAGAGAATCATTAGTTTATGAATTTATAGAAAGTGGATTTACAACTATAATAAAAACTGTAAATTTAGATTATTTAAATGAAAGTTTGCTAGGGAAAAAACTTACAAAAAATGTTGTTCTTGAAATTAAAAATGCAGGAGCAGATGCTTGTGGTGAAAATGGAGAATATCATACGTTTGTAATAGATGGACCATTATTTAAAGAAAAAGTATCTTTTGAAAATAAAGGTATTGTAATTGAAAGAAATTATGGACATTTAAATATTGTATAGAAAAAGCTATCTTAAAAAAGATGGCTTTTTTGCGCTACAAATCAAAAAATACACATATTAATGTGCATAAATTAAAAATTGAAGAGGTAAATATAGCTATGGGAATTATGTAAAATAGTAACCATTATATTAACTTAAATTAAAGCAAATAATAATAAAAATAAATACTAAACTAATTTAAGAAGGTGACACTAAATGCAATCATCTAAAGGAATTAAGTTTTTTATTTTTTTAATAATAAATATGCTAATAGTATTATTGCCAAATGATGTTTATTCAATGCAAAAAAATCAAAAAATACCTCAAGAAGTTATAATAGGGGGAGAATTATTGCATATGGAATTAAGTACTGAAAAAGTAATGATATTTGGAATAGAAAAAAATTCCTGTATTAAAAATTATGATTTAATAGACTGTATAAGTGGAGATTCAGTAAAAAGAATGTTTAATCAAAATGAAAAAAATATATTATCTAAACAAGATATAATAACTACTCTTATCTCTATGAAAGAAGATGAAAAAATAAACTTAAGTTTAATAAGAAAAAATAAAAAAATAAATGTAAGTATTGATAAAAAACAACTTAAACCAGAGTATTTAGTAGATAAAATTCCATATACAGCAACATTAACTTATATAAATCCACAAAATTTAAATTTTGGAGCAGTAGGTCATGATATTGAATTTAAAGGAAATGAAAAATTAATTACAAATAAAGGTGAAATATATAAATCAAATTTATCGCGTATAAAAAAATCATCTAAAAAGTATGTAGGAAATATAAGTGGGGATAAAAGTGGAAATTTATTAGGAACAATTTCAAATATGGGAAGCTATTGTGTTAAAGGTAATGTGAATTCTCTACAAAATAACAATGAGAACAAAATATGCAAAATTGCAAATGAAAATGAAGTTAAATTAGGTCAAGCTTTTGTAGTTATGAAACACAATGAAAATGAAGCTAAGTATTATAAAATAAACGTTACAAAAATTAATAAAATAGATAAAGAAATAGAAAGTTTTGATTTTAAAGTAGAAGATGAAGAGTTAATAAAAAAATATGGAGGAATAACACAAGGAATGAGTGGATCTCCAATTATTCAAAATGATAAGTTAATAGGATCATTATCATATGTAATGACTAAGGATACCTTAAATGGAAATGGAGTTTATATAAAAACAATGATGAAAGAATAATCTTTCATCATTGTTCTTTTTTAAATTCAATCCAAATAGGTGCTGTAACTGATATTTTATTATTATTTTGATATACTTTTACATAATAATAAGAATCTTTTAACGTAGAAAGTTTCAACTCAAGTTTAGCTAAGTTAGAACTGAAATTTTTATATGCAACTATTTTCCCGTTGTTAGAAATTACTTCGATTCTTTTAATTTTGTCCTTAAGATCATTATCGATTACGCTTATATTAAAATATAAATTGGATGTGTTTTTTATAGTAGAACCCATTACTTGATCGTTTATACTATAATCTATTTTTATATTTTTGTCTTGAGTAGCATATACTCTCATGTTTCTTAAAGAATCATAAAATGAATTTTCGTTTAAACCTGTACATAAAACAACTGTTCTGAATTCATTTGCAATTCCCCAATCAGTTCGATGATTATCTTGATTAGATGCAGGAGCTAAATGCCAACCTAAATCTAAAGCTTTTTGATATTCATCAAAAGCTATTTTGTTTTTAGTTATATCACTTTTATATCCATTACAAACTTCAATTAAAGAAATTACGCTATCTGCATCTTTATTGTATTTTAAATTATTAAATCTTCCAAATGTATCGCAGGGATGATTAAACTGAGCAATTAAATCATCATATTTTGAAATTTCCTTGTAAAAGCTTTCTAAATTAGAGTAAAGAGAATCGTTTGTAGATATAAAGCCATTAGTATTAAACACATTTATGTGGCCTATAGGATCTTTTTTATTTTTAAAAGGATAAGTCATTTCAAAACCTTTAAGAGCTAAAAATTTATCATTAGACGTATAATCATTTGATACATTAATTAAACTTGTCCATTTAGAGCTTAAACTTCCATCATCTAAAGTAACTTCTGTATCTTTATCCAACATATTTGAATGATCTGTTATTGCAAAAAAATCTAGTTTAGCTTTAAATTTAGAAGTATAGTAAGCATCTTCAAAACTACCATGGCCATCACTATTTGATGTATGAGCATGGATTAAACCATAATAATGGTTATAATTTGGAGACCCTACATTAAAATACCATTCAGCTTTAGACTTATTTTTATTTACATCACTAACATAAACTTCTATTATTTGAGTGCCTCTTTTAAATTTATTTTTAGGTTTATAAGAAATTGAATTATTTTCGATTTTGCAATCCTTAGTAACATCTTTATAATTAACCAAAAACTTAATACTTTTTAAATCTATATTATTTTCATCTTGGAAATTAGCTCTTATAGTAGGTTTAGAAATAATGTATTGTTGTGCATTAACAGGAGAAACAATATCTATTTTAGGAGCTGTAGTATCTTTTAGATTTAAAGAATGTACATTTGAAGTTGAAAAAATAAATATAAAAAATAATATTAATATATATTTAAATTGTGTCATAATAATCAGTCCTTTAAATGTTATTTTAATTATATATTTATCAAATTCTATTTTTCAATTCATGTAAAATAATGCAAAAAATATATAATTTATAAATTGTTAAAGTATATAAAATATAAAAAATTAACACAATAATAATTAGTCGCTTTATTTATATCAATTTAATTACAAAGGAGGTTTTAAATTGGATATAGCTATAAATTTGATTGGCGGATTAGGGCTATTTTTATATGGGATGAATTTAATGGGGAATGGTCTACAAAAGTCAGCCGGTGAGAAGTTAAAGAAAATTATAGGATTACTCACAAGTAATATATTTATGGGTGTTTTGGTTGGTACAGTTGTAACTGGAATTATACAAAGTAGTAGTGCAACTACGGTTATGGTAGTTGGATTTGTAAATGCAGGTATAATGAGTTTGACACAAGCAATAGGAGTAATAATGGGAGCTAATATAGGAACTACTATAACAGCTCAATTAGTATCATTTAACCTAGAAGGTTTAGCTCCAATAGCCTTAGGTATTGGTATTGTTCTATTTCTATTTACTAAAAAGGCAAAGATAAAAAATATTGCAGAAATATTAATTGGATTTGGGATATTATTTACAGGTATGGAGTTTATGAAAGATGCAGTAGGACCTTTAGCTGAGTATCAAGGATTTAGAGATGCGCTTGTATACTTTGGACAGCACCAGTTTTTAGGTATTTTAGCTGGATTTGCTATTACTGGAATAGTTCAAAGTTCAAGTGCTTCTATGGGGATGTTAATAGCACTAGCTACTCAAGGCTTAATACCTATAACATCTGCACTTCCAATATTATATGGAGATAACATTGGGACTTGTGTGACATCTTTATTATCTAGTATAGGAGCTAATACAAATGCAAAAAGAGCAGCGGTAATGCATTTAACATTTAATATTATAGGAACATTATTATTTGTATTAATTTTAAATAAGCCTATAGTTGCATTAGTAACGAGTATAAATCCTGGGGATGCAGCAAGACAAATAGCAAATGCACATACTTTATTTAATTTAATAAATGTTATAATTTTAATTCCTTTTGCTAAGTTTATAGTAAATATAGCAATTAAATTAGTGCCAGATAAAGATGAAAAAGAAAGCAAAGAAACAAAATACTTAGATGAAAGAATGTTAGAAACACCGTCTATTGCACTTGGAAATGTTGTAAAAGAAATTGTAAGTATGGGAAATCAGGCGAAAGAAAGCTTACAAAACGCAATAAATTCATTTTTAGATCAAGATAATGAAAAAGCTCTTAAGTGTTTAGAACAAGAAAAAAATATAAATAAATTGCAAAAACACATTTTAAACTATTTACTAAAATTATCCAAATGTCCACTGGATGATAACGAAAGAGAATTAGTTGATCTAATGTTTAACACTGTTAATGATATAGAAAGAATTGGAGATCATGCTGAAAATATTGCTGAATTAGCTCAATCATCTATGGACTCTAGTATAAATTTATCTAGTCAAAGTCAAACTGAAACTAAAGAAATATATGATAAAGTTTTACTTAGTATAGAGTATGCTATTAAAGCATTGCAAGAAAATGATCAAGCTTTAGCTCAAAAAGTTTTGGAAATAGAAAATGAAGTAGATGCTATGGATAAAGCATTTAGATCAAATCATATGTCAAGATTAAATCAAAGTAAGTGCAGTGTTGATTCTGGTGTTTTATATTTAGATTTGCTTAGCAATTTAGAAAGAATTGCAGACCATTCTTTAAATATTGCACAAAGAGTAATGTAAAAACAAGTAAGCCTAAATGCTTACTTGTTTTTTATTTTAAGGATATTATATTAAGCGAATTTTTTATATTTTAAATTGTACAGACATTAAACCTAAGATATGTTTAATATAATTTATAAAAGACTAATTATATCTTAGGAGGAATCAGCATGATAATAGATGCAATAGAAGTAAAAGTGAAGAAAAATGATGTGAAAAAATTTGAGAGAGATAATATACCATTAATGAGTAAAGTGGTCCAATTAAACCCTAGGATAAAAAATACAACTCTTAAGTACATAGAGCATAAAGTTATAACTTATGATATAGTTATTAAAATAAAAGGTAAAAATATATTTAAACAAGATATAAATAGGAGCAAAATTACAATGTTAGTAAATACTCATACTGGGTTTTCAAAATCTATAACTAAAGCTCCAGATACATACAAAGTAAATATATCTAAAAATAATATAAAAAAATCTGAAATGGATGAAATTCATATGCTAGAAAATATAAAAAATGAAATGATCAAAGTAATAAAAAATAATGTTATAAATAGTAAGTGTCATATACATGATATAAAAGTTTTAGACATTAAAAGTATATATAAGCCTTATTGGGTAGGTATATATAATGGAAAATCAGTATTACTAGAAGCATAAAAAAGAAAGCAGATATTAAAATATCTGCTTTTATTTATTTTCTAAAATTTTTAAATCCGTATTATTAGATGATTTTTTATTTGTAAGATGGTCTAAGCTTTTTATTGTATAACCTTCTTGTTCCCAATGAGTTAAAACATCATCTAATATGTCTGCATTTGTTTTAGAATTAGGATGAAGAAGTAATACTGCTCCAGGATGAGTTCTAGAGAATATTTTTTCTTTAGCTTCTTCGTGACTAGGTTGTTTATCTTCATACCAGTCTACATAAGCAAAGCTCCAAAATATAGTGTCATAACCTAATTGCTGAGTATATTCAAGTGATTTTTCGCTGAATTTACCCATAGGAGGTCTAAAATATTTAGGCATTTCTTTTCCTGTGATTTCTTTATACCTATTTTCTACAGTTACAATTTCTTCTTTGAACTTATTAAAATCAGTTATACTAGCCATAGAAGGATGAGACTTTGAATGATTACAAACTAAATGTCCTTCTTCAGTCATTCTTTTTACCATTTCAGGATTTGATTTTAGGTAATGGTCTACTACGAAAAAAGCAGCAGGAGCATTATGTTTTTTTAAAGTGTTTAGTATTTTTTCTGTATTTCCACTTTCATACCCTGCATCAAAACTCAAATATAATACCTTTTCATTTGGATCTCCTACATAGTAAGCATTATATTTTTTGAAAAATGAAGCTTCTTTAATAGGTGTAGGCTGTTTTCCATCGTTTCGTGGATTAAAGTACCAACTATATTCTCTGGTTGTTGGATCTGTATTTAGTATTTGAGTTTTAATTTTATCAAATAAATCAAGCTTACCACTAATCAAAAAACCTGAAATTATAAAAAATGCAATTATAAAAAAGGAGTTTCTTTTTTTTGATTTTTTCATTTTATCACCTCTATAATTTAAACGTTAATTATATTTTTTACACATTATCCAAATATAATCTATGAAAAAATAGGATAAATAAATAAAAAATTAGGAAATAATATATTAATATATGGAATTCAAAGGAGATAAATATGAAAAAGATAATAATAATATTTACTTTAATTATAATTTTTATAAATATAAATATTAGTGTATTTTGTAATGATAGCTATATAAATAATAAGTTAAATAAATTTATTGAAAATGATATAGAATCGAAGTATATAATAGCTTATGTAGATCATAACCTTGTAAATATAGATGACATAAACATAAAGGAAAGTATTATAGAAAGGGTAGTAGATTATAATGAAACTAAATTAAATTTCTATCAATTAGAATTTGATAAAATGTATAAAAAAAACGTTAGAAATATGCAAACAAAACAAAATTTAAAATCAGAACTCAATATATTAAACGATATTAATACTTATAATAATATATGTATGCATAGATTTAACTTTATAGACAATAAGCCAGATATAGTTAAAAGTTTAAAAGATATATATTTAAGTGGATATAAAATTGTATTAAAAGACAATAAGTTTAAATTAAAAGTAAATCAAGAAATTTTAGAGTTAAAATATAAAAAATAGAAATTAAACCTAAACACTTAGATTAAGTGTTTAGGTTTAATTTGTAAGCTCATTTAAAAACATTTCAAACATAACTCCATCATTTCTGTCAGTGTCAAATTTAGATGTATATGAAATTACATTACTAATAAAATTATTAGCTTTAATAACACTATTTTTCAATGAATGGCCATTTAATATCATACCAACAAGAATAGACGTGAATATATCGCCTGTTCCGCTATACGAAACATTATTAAAGTGTGAAGATGTAAAATAAGCTTCATCTAAATTTTTATCAAATGATAAATTATAAATTTCATCTTCGATTTTTATGCCTGTAATAACAACCATACTGGGGCCTAAATTAGAAACTTCTTTTGCGATACGAACTAGATTGGATTTGTCTAAGTTGGTATTATTTAAATTTTCTCCAATTAGAATAAGCGCTTCTGTTAAGTTAGGTGTAGCTATATCCGATTTTTGTACTAGGCTTTTTATTTTACTACACATTTCATTATCAAATATAGGATATAAATCTCCGTCATCGCCCATTACAGGATCTACGATTACTAATGAGTCCTTATTATCATCTATAAATTTAGAGACTATATTAACTTGGTCCTTAGATCCTAAAAAACCACTATATATACAGTCAAAATATATATTAAGGTTATTCCAAACATTTTTATATTTATTCATCTCGTTTGTCAAATCCAAAAATGAATACTCTGAAAATCCTGTTTGACTTGACAGTATGGCTGTTGGAAATGGGCAACATTGAACTTTTAAAGCTGAAAGTATTGGAATAGCTACAGTTAAAGAACATCTTCCTATACCAGATAAATCATGAATAGCGGCCACTTTTTTTAACATAAAACAAACTCCTTTAAATAAAAATATAACTATATATTACTATTAATATTAATTAATTTATATAGATACATAAAATTAATTAATTGTACTAGTACAATTAATTATCTACTAATTACTACATGTAATAAATATTAGTAGATATGGTTAATATAAATCTAAAAGAAAAAAGGAGTACAATTTTATGAAGTATGTAATACTTTTGATTGGATTTATATTACTTATAAAGTCTGCCGATTACTTTGTTGTTGGAGCATCCTCAATTGCAAAGGCATTAAATATACCCACTATAATAATAGGTCTAACCATAGTAGCCTTTGGGACAAGTGCTCCAGAAGCAGCAGTAAGTATTTCTGCAGCTATGAAAGGACAAAATGATATAGCTATAGCAAACGTAGTAGGATCCAATATATTTAATATACTATGTGTTTTAGGTATATCAGCAATTATAGCTCCTGTAAAGGTTCAAAAGACGACTATAATAAAAGAATTTCCATTTGCATTGTTAGCGTCATTGGTTTTACTTATATTGTCTCACGATATAAAATTTCAAGGATACAATGAGAATGCACTTACAAGATCTGATGGTCTTATGTTGTTTGCATTGTTTTCTATATTTATGTATTACTTATTGGAAATGGCATTATCTTCAAAGGAAGAAATGGATGTCGAACAAGGCAGTTCTAGAGATCCTATAGCAAAAAGTATACTGTTAAGCATAGGTGGCATTATAGGGATTATAATAGGTGGGAATTTAGTTGTAGATAGTGCTACAAATATAGCTATAGATTTAGGAATGAGTGAAAACTTAGTTGGACTTACTATAGTTTCTATAGGAACATCATTACCTGAACTTGTAACTAGTGTCGTAGCTGCAAGAAAAGGTGAGAGCGATATTGCCATGGGAAATATCATAGGATCCAATATATTTAATATATTGTTTGTATTAGGCTCATCATCAATAATACATACTATACATGTACAACCTATCGTATTTGTAGATATGATTATTATGTTAATTGTTACCGCTATTACTTATGTATTTGCAATAAGTAAAAAACAAGTTAATAGATTTGAGGGTGTAATTTTAACGGCAACATATATAGCATATATGATATTTATAATTATAAGACAATAGCAGTTATAGTTAAAAACTATATTTCATATAAGAAGTATAGTTTTTAACTATTTTACATAAAAATACCAAATATGATAAAATTTGATATAAATCATTAAAATTGTTGGGGGAGAAATTATATGATATCGTTACCAGAGAAGTTCGAAGAGTTTAGTGAAGCTAGAAGAAATGGATTTATAAAAGCTAAAGAACTAAAAGAGAGCGGGAAAAAATTAGTTGGAGTATTTTGTGCATTTACTCCAGTTGAGATACCAATGGCTGCAAAGGCTGTAACAGTTGGAGTTTGTGGGGTAAGTGAAGAACCAATAGCTGAAGCTGAAAAAATATTACCAAGAAATCTTTGTCCACTTATAAAATCAAGTTTTGGACATGCAATAACAGACACTTGTCCTTATTTTTATTTTTCAGATTTGTTAATAGCAGAGACTACATGTGATGGTAAAAAGAAAATGTATGAAGAACTAGCAAAAATTAAAGACTTACATTTAATGCAATTACCAAATAGTAAGCTTGGAAAACATTCATTTGACCTTTGGAAAAATGAAATAGTTGTTTTAAAGGAAGAAATAGAAAATAAGTTTGAAGTTAAAATAACTGATGACGATATAAGAGATGCTATAAAAGATAAAAATGAAGAGAGAAGATTATTAAAAGAGTTTTATGAATTAGGTAAATTAGTACCACCACCAATGAATGGATTTGATATGCATCAAGTTTTATATAACTCAGGATTTAAATTTGATAGAGATGAATTAAAACAAAGTATAAGAGATCTAACTGCATCTTTAAAAGAAAAGTATGAAAAAGGCGAAAGACCTGTAAGTGAAGATAAACCAAGAATACTTATAACAGGATGTCCAATAGGTGGAGTTAGTGAAAAAATAGTTAAAACTATAGAAGAAAGTGGTGCTGTAGTTGTTGCATATGAACTTTGTGGAGGAATTAGATCTAATGATGAGTTAGTTGATGAAAGTAATCCAGATCCAATAGATGCAATTGCTAAAAAATATATAAATATAGCTTGTTCATGCATGGTAAATAATGATGCAAGAATAGAGTTAATAGATAGACTTATGGATGAATACAAGATAGATGGAGTTATAGATGTTGTTCTTCAGGCTTGTCATACATTCAATGTAGAAAGTTATAGAATTAAACAATTTGTAAACAACGCTAAAAATAAACCGTACATGGCTATAGAAACAGATTATTCTAAATCTGATACAGAACAATTAAGAACTAGATTTGAAGCTTTTATAGAAATGATAGACTAAGTAGGTGGATTTTATGTACAGTATAGGTATAGACTCTGGATCTGTAGCAACAAAAGGTGTATTATTTGATGGAGAAAAAATAGTAAACAAAATTGTTATACCAACAGGATGGAGTCCTAAGAACGCTTCATTAGAAGTTTATGAAAAACTTGCTAATGATATAGATAAAGATAAAATAAAAAAAGTTGTAGGAACAGGATACGGAAGAGTGAGTATGGATTTTGTAGACAAAAAAGTTACAGAGATCACATGCCACGCAAAAGGAATACATTTTTTAAACAACAATATAAGAACGATATTAGATATTGGGGGCCAAGATAGTAAAGTTATAAACTTAGATAATGATGGAAATGTATCTAATTTTATAATGAATGATAAATGCGCAGCAGGAACAGGTCGCTTTTTACAAGTTACATCTAACTTATTAGGAAGTGATGTAGAAAGCATTGATAAGTTAGCTAAAGGTGCAATTCCACAAGATATATCAAGTATGTGTACTGTTTTTGCTGAATCAGAAATTATTAGTTTATTAGCAAAAAATATATCTAAAGAATCAATAGCATCAGGAATATTACAATCTATAGCAAATAGATCAAAGTCTATGTTATCTAGAATTGATATATTAGATGAGATTGCATTTACTGGAGGGGTTGCTAAAAGTAATGTCTTAGTAAATATGATAGAAGAGAATTTAGGGAAGAAAATTTTTATAGCTAATGATACTCAAATAATAGGTGCATTAGGGGCTGCAATTATTGGATATAAAAAATAAAAAGGATGGCTATTAGCCATCCTTTTATTATGCAATAGAACCTTCAAGTTCATCTTGATTTTCCTCTGATAATTTTGTAATTCCAAATCCTGTAGCAGCTAACGTCAATGACATTAAAGGACATAGAAGGTTAAAAAATGCAAATGGTAAAAATACAAATGATCCAACTCCAAGTGTAGCACTCATATATGCTCCACATGTATTCCAAGGAATAAGAGGAGATGTTATAGTTGCACTGTCTTCTAGAGATCGAGAAAGATTTTCAGGACAAAGACCTTGTTTTTTAAATGCTTCTCTGTACATACTTCCAGGCATTACTATTGCTAGATATTGATCAGCAACTGCTAAATTAGTTCCTATACATGTAAAGATAGTTGCAGCCACTAAACCAAAAGTTCCTTTTGCAAATTTTAATATAGCAGAAGCTAGAGCTTCTAACATTCCAGTTTTTTCAAGTATTCCACCTGTAGTTAAAGCACATAACATAAGAGATACTGTACCTAACATACTATTAAGTCCACCGCGAGTTAATAGTTCGTCCACAAAGGCCATTCCACTATTTGATGTATATCCAACTTGAGCAACTTCTAAAACATCTTTAAATGAAGCACCTTGGAAAGCTATAGCTACAAAACCTCCAAGTAGTGTACCTACAATAAGACCTGGAATAGCAGGAACTTTAAATATAACCATTACTATAACCATTACAGGTATTAATAATAATAACGGAGATAATGTATTATAATTTGAAGCTAAAGCTTGTTGTATTTGTAAAATTTGGCTATTATCTATAACTTGTCCTGCGTATTTAAGTCCAATTACAGCATATAGTATAAGAGCAATAACATATGCCGGAATAGTTGAATAAAGCATATGCTTTATATGTGTAAATAAATTAGTACCAGCCATAGCAGGAGCTAAGTTTGTTGTATCTGAAAGTGGAGACATTTTATCACCAAAGTATGCACCTGAGATAATAGCACCAGCTATTATCTCCTTAGGAATACCTAAAGCACTTCCTATACCTAAAAGGGCTATACCTATAGTACCAGCTGTAGTCCAAGAAGAACCTGTAGATATAGAAACTATAGAACATATAATAGTTGTGGCAACTAAGAAAATTCCAGGAGAAAGTATATTCAATCCCCAATATATCATACTTGGAACAACTCCTGAAATTATCCATGTACCAATTAACATACCAACAATTAATAAAATTATAATAGCTTGCATAGTAGAATTTATAGTTGATAATATACCTTCTTCAAGTTCTTTCCATGTAAATCCTAATTTAAATATTGCAACAAATCCACAGAAAACTCCACCTAAAACTAAGGGAATATGAGCTGAAAGCCCTAGTTTAGTTAAAGATATAGATAGTGTGAAAATTAAAAATCCTAAACATAGAAGTGAATCGCCAAGCGAAGCCTGCCTTTTTTCTCTTTTTAACATAATGTAACCTCCAAATGGTGTATTGAGAATATAACGGGAATGGAGAATGATAATAAAAAAGGTCTAAGAATATTAAGAGATATTCCTAGACCTGAAATTATAATTTGAAAAATATAATAACTTTAATCTAAAGATAGCCCTCCACATAAAGTGACAGTGTTATATATCTTATACATAACCCCAATATATAAGTTTTAAGCTTAACTTATATATTTCGGCATCATTACCTTTCCTATTAAATCTTAGGTGCTTTCCCTCAATAATAGTACTATTTAATAATGCAACCTCTACCATTAGTTATATTCTGTTTAAATTTATGTATCTAATTATAACATATTAAATTAAATTGTAAATATAAATTTAAATTTTATGAAAATAAAAAACAGTCTATCTTATTAAGATAGACTGTTTTTTAAACTAAAAAGCTAGAACCATACGTTTCTTCTATTTCACGTCTTAATTCACTAGGATTATTAATTCCATCACTCATTGCTTTAGCGAGTATATTTGCTTTATCATAAGGTGCCATCCAAGAGAAAATACCTCCAAGACAATTGTCTATTACATATTGAGTTTTTATATAAATAGATAGCATATCATCATAAGACATAGCAAACTCATTATCTTTTACTAAATATGAAGCTTGAGCTTCTTTATCAAATTTAAATGTATATCCGTTTTTATTTATAAAATCTTTTCTAAGTTGATCAAAAGATTTAGTTGTAGTAGCTCCTAGTCGACCATAAAATGGAACTCCCATTAATATTTTTTCTGAAGGCATTCCAGCTTCAATTAAATTATTAACCATAATATCTACACTGTATCCAGGTAAAGCAAGTTCTGATTCATATAAATTTGCTTGATGTTTTTTGCCTTTCTCGCCAGTTTCACCAGCAGTAAAATCGTAACTCATCAAGTTGAAATAGTTAATTAGAGGAGCTATTTTGTTTATTTCTGCACTTTTATTTAGGTATTCTCTTGTTCCAGTACCTGCTACACTTAACCATTTATCGGATCCAATTACATCCCTAATAGCAGTAAGTAAAAGTGTGAAATTTTCTCTATCTGAAGGACTAGATTTAATTCCTGCACCACTAGTTCCAGGGTATTCCCAATCTATATCTATGCCATCTAAACCATATTGCTTTATAAGAGCATTTGCTTGACGAGCAAAATTATATCTAGAAGCTGGAGTAGCTGCAGCATCAGAAAATCCTTCTTGACCCCAACCACCAATGGCTGCAATCACTTGAAGGTCTGGATTATCTTTTCTAAGTGATAGCAATTGACGTAAGTAACGAGGCGTTGGAACAAATAAAGTGCCATCTGGTTTAATCTCAACAAATGCATATATTACAAAATCAAGCAAAAATGCATCAACACTTGTAGGATCTCCTAAAACGTATGTGCCTACTAATCTATTTAAATCAGGGCAGTTAGGATTAATTGGGATATTATTTGCTGGAGAATCTATTTGAGGACGACCTTTAACATTAGCTTTATAATCTAATTTTTTGTTATTAGAAGTTTTATCATCTATAAAACATAGATACCAGTCCATGCAACTTTTATTTTTATCACAACTCTTAATTCTTTCTTTTAATTCTTTATAAGTTTTAGGAGGAGGTAAAATTACAGGCATTCCAGGAAGCCAGTCAGCAGGTGTTAAAACATTATGTTCATCTGAAGTTTGAAGAGCATCTATTATTCTAACTATTTCAGGAATATTTCTTCCTGTAGTTAAAGGATAATAAAGTATTGTTCTTAAAATTTGATTTGGATCAATTATAAAAACAGATCTTACAGTAGATGTATCGCTCATTTGCTCTGAAATCATTCCATATAATCTAGAAATTTCCATTTTCCTATCATCTATTACAGGAAATGGAATCTCAATACCTGTATGCAAAAATATATTGTATAGCCAAGCTAAATGAGAGCTGTTGCTATCAACGCTAAGACCTATAAGTTCAGTATTTCTTTTTTTAAAATTAGAATAATATTTTGCAAAACATAAAAATTCTGTTGTACATACTGGTGTAAAATCACCAGGATGAGAAAATAATACAACCCATTTACCTTTATAATCAGACAGCTTGATAGGTCCTTGAGTTGTATTTGCGCTGAAATTAGGTGCTTTAGTACCTAAGTTAGGAAGACATGGCAAATAAATCACTCCTTTGTAAAGTTATTCTTAATATTTAATTTATTAATTATAACTGGTTAATGTTACTAATAAGAATTGCTATTTTAATACAAATTTGTTATATTTATTATATTAGAACTATGTATTATTTGTTGTAATTAGGGGGCATAAACATGAAAAGTAGCCGAAAAAATAAAAAAGTGGCAAGAATTACTAGAACATTTTCAGACATTTCGAGAATTTTTGTATTATCATCTGTAATATCTGTAAGCATTATTAGTGTTTTAATTTTGGTAAATGCTTTTAATGGGATATTCATAGGATTTAGATATTATATTATGTTAACTATGGCTATGGTTTTAACACTAACACCATGCTGGGTTTTATGTGATAGCAAGAGAATATTTGGTGCTAGAACTCAAAGACGAAAGCAAGTTGTTAAACCGGCTAAAAGATCTACTAGAAGTAGAGAGTCAATTAGAAAAAGAAAAATATCTTAAAAAGTACAGGGTACACTGTACTTTTTTTTATGTTCACTAATATAATAAATAGTAAGTTAAGGGGGGGGTTGGATGAAATACGATATATTTTCAAGCAGTACGGTTGGATATAAAAATAAGCTTAAAAATAAAGGGTCACAGGATTACTTAATTTATAAAAAATTGGAAGATGGAGTGATTTGTGCAATAGGTGATGGACATGGAATAAGAAGATGTAAATATAGTTATAAAGGTTCAGAATTTGCATGTAATGCATGTATTGATATATTAACGGATTTATACAAAAATATAAAAAAATTAGATGAAGATAATTTAGAAACAGTTATTAAAGAATTAAAAGAAAATAAAAGTATAGAAAAAAGTATTCAAAAAAAATGGAGAGAATATGTTATAGATCACTTTAAAACTAAAATTCTAAATGTTTATGATATAGATTATGTACTTTACGGAACTACCCTTATAGGCGTTTTAGTAACAAATAACATTAAACTGCACTTGCAAATAGGAGATGGAAACATCGTTGAATATGGCAATGAGTTTAATTTAGTGGAATATACAAAAGAAAGTAAGGTAAAAGGGGTTTTGAATTCTATGTATTTAGATGATGCTTACAAGTATATAGATTTAAAAATAGAAAAAGTTAATAAATCGGATGTTGATTCTATAGTGTTGTTTTCAGATGGATTTACAAATAGCTTTAGAACTTATAAAGATTTAGATGATAATTTGAAGAATACTATAAACCAGTATAGAAAAAATGTATTCACTAAATATAATTTAAAAAAAACATACAAAAAATATTTAGAAACTTTATCAACTAATAATAGTAAGGATGATATAAGTATAATTTTTATATTGCAAACAACATTGAAATAATATGTTGTTTTTTTGATATAAACTAGAAAATATAGTTAATACTAGATATATATGGTATAATTAATAGTAAAACATTTATATTGCTGTTAAAGGAAGGTAAGAGATTGATTATGAAAGGTTTTTTTGAAAAAATAGTAGAATTTATAGATAGAAACAATAAAATAATAATAAAATCTGCATTGACTGTTTTAGGCATAATTTTGATAGGAATATTTATAATGTTTACTGCTGATAATTTTAGCGTAGGTAGTGAAAGTAATAAACTTGTAGGGTACATAGAAAAAAGAAACTACTCAGAGGCAATATCGTACTATGATAAAATTAAAGAAGAGTTTTCTGACACTAAAATGAATAGACTTAGTAAAAGCTTATCTAAGAAAGTAAATAAAATACTTGTAACATATGGAGATAAATATATAAAAGGCGAGATAGGTAAGGATTACTTTATTTCGCTAATAAATATAATTAACGAATTAGATACAGTTTACATAGATACCGATAGTATAATTAATCAAGCCAAAAGAGTAAATGATTTATATTTACAAGAAAAAATAAGCTACAATACAGCAATGGGATATATACAAGCAGTATCAACATTAAAGATATCAAAAAATGAAATATATGTATATGCAAAAAAAATAGATGTCATAGAAGATTCAAGGAAGGTTTATAACGAAGGTGTAGAAAATCAAAACAAAAAAATGTACAAAGAGGCTATTGAAGATTTTGATAAAGTTATAACTGATGATAAAAGATACTATGAATTGGCTCAGGATAAAAAAGAAGAATGTATAAAAGAAATGTATGATTACTATGTAGAGATGGCAAAAACAGAAAATAAAAATGGAAATTATCAAAAAGCTTTAGAATACATAGATTATCTGAAGCAATATTACTTAGATGATGATGAGTTAGATTCATTGTCTTCCGAGTTTGAGAAGAATTTAGAAATGTATAATATGACTAATGAAGAGGTAATACAGTTAATATCTAAAAAAAGTGGAATAGACGTAGCAGATTTAAAAGCTAATATATTCCAACAAATGTTAAATGGTAGTAAATACTATTATGCTGAAACGTTTGTTGGTAAAGATAAAATAGATGAATTTTTAATTGACCCTAGAAATAAAAAGGTATACTCATATCTAGATGAACAAAAATCGTATAACAATAGATATGGAGATGGACACTGGAGAGCAGCATCAAATGGAACGGTAGAGTTTACTATAAGCAAAAGTACAGCTCAAAGTATCTTAGAAAAGAAATTAAGTGAAAAAAATGAAAAGTTTAAATATGTAACTATTGAAGATAAAGAAAAATCATTAAAATATGTAGATAAACCAGAAGTTGTTAATAAATTTATTGGAAAGAAATATGATATATATTATTATGCTGTAGTAAATAGAGGATTCTTTAAATCTAAAGAAGTTTATTTAATAAATCCATACTCAAAAGAAATTTATAAAGTGGATGAAAATAGTGTAAATAAAGTTTAATAAAAGCGTGAATTCACGCTTTTATTTTTTATATTTAGATTTTGTAAAAAAATGTATACTTTTGACTAATTTGATTTAATATGGTATTTTAATAGTATGATATTTTTGAGAGAGGGTGATTATTATTTTAAGGTTAAATATAGAAAATGATATAAAAAATCTACATAAAAAAATAATTGATATATCGTTAATAAGTGAAGATAACAATGATACTACTTTTTTTAACATAGATGATGAAGAAATACATGAAACTTTAAAAACGCTTAAAAAAACGTATGTAACAAGTAATAGTAAAGATGAAACTATACTAAACTTAAAACATAAAACTAAAAAACAAAAAAAAGATACTAGAGAATTAAAATTAGAATCTTATAAAAAGTATAATGAAGCATTAAATATGATTCAAAGAAAATTTATGACTAGTGCGATTGATATAATAGAAGAAGCATTAGAATTAAATCCTAAAGATGTAGACATTTTAAATTTAAAAGGTCTATTGAAACTTTTAAAATGTAACTTTGATGAAGCATTTGAAAGTTTTTATAAAAGTTCATGTTATGATAATAATGAATTAGCGAAGAAGTATGTAAATATATTAAGCTCAGAAGAATTTAATATATTTTTAAGTAGATATAATCATGCTGTAAGATTTGTAAATAATGAATTGTACCAAGAAAGTATACAAATACTTGAAAATATAAGAACGGAAGAACCTGAACTTATAGAGCCTTATTTACTTTTACACTTAATATATGAAAAATTAGGTGATAATGAAAAAGCTAATGAGTATATGGATAAGCTAAGAGAAGTTGATAAAGATAACTTATTATTTGAAAAAGATATTGTAAAAACTTCTAAAAAAGAAGAAGAAAAGAAAGAAGCTCCAAAAAAACAGAAAAGTCACATGACATTATATACATTAATAGCTGTATTAGTATTAGCAATTGGGGCCTTATACTTAAACAATAAGAAAAAGATGAATCATCTTAATGATCAAGTAGCTGCAAAAGAAGAAAAGTTAACAGAAACAAGTGAAAAGCTAGATAAAACAAAAGATGAGTTAAAAGAAGTTAAAACGGAAACTGATAAGACAAAAGAAGAACAAGCTAAATCTGAAGTCATAGTTGGAGATGAAGAAGAACTTTTCAATAAAGCTATGGACCTTAAAAAAGAAGGAAAAAATGAAGAGGCTATAAAATATTTAGAGTTAGTAGTTAAAAATGGTAAAACAAAGAAATATATATCAGAAGCTATATACCAATTAGCTCAATTAA
Source organism: Paraclostridium bifermentans (assembly GCF_019916025.1). Lineage (NCBI taxonomy): Bacteria > Bacillati > Bacillota > Clostridia > Peptostreptococcales > Peptostreptococcaceae > Paraclostridium > Paraclostridium bifermentans. The sequence goes on from NZ_CP079737.1 coordinate 1,284,616, forward strand.
ATGAAAAAACTAAACATAATGAAGAAGCTATAAAATATTATAAAAAATATGTAAATACGTATAAGCCATCAGATAATTATTATGATGACAGTTACTATAATATGGGGATGCTTTACTATAAGCAAGGAGATTTAGAAAAGGCTCAACAAACATTCTATAGTTTAAGAGCTGAAGATCCAGATAGTATGTATAATAACTCACAAGTAGAATCAATATTAAAAGAAAGATAAGAGTGCTATGCACTCTTTTTTTTTGTTTAAATAAATTATATTTAGTGAAAATTTAGAAAACTGACAGTCTTATTTACATAGAAAACAATTTTGATATGAAAAGTCTAAAGAAAATAATTAAGGTATTTATGTAATAAGAGCATTAAATTTTATAAATTATTTATTTATATTTGAAAATTAGTATAGGAAATTAAAAAATATAATATTAATTATTAGAGAAGTGTTAATAATTAAAAAAAAGGAGGTAATATATGTCAACTAAAAAATTGTTTCTTCCTATACTAAGAGATGGAAAGTATGGCTTTATAGATAAAAATAATAACATAGTTATAAAACCAAAATTTAAATATGTATCAGAACGATTTAGAGATGGGTATTGCATTGTAACGTATATTAAACGCATTGGGAAGTCGGTTAGGTGGGTTTTTGGATATATGGATGAAAGTGGATATAATAATATATTTTTACATTTGGATAGTGCATCGGATTTTAGTGAAGGATTATCGAGAGTTAAGATTGATGGAAAATACGGTTTTTTTGATAAAGGTTTAAACCAAGTTATAGATATAAAATTTGAAGCTGCATCAAATTTTAGTGAGGAAATGGCATCAGTGAAAATAAATAAACGATGGGGTTACATAAATAAGAAAGGAGAAGTTATAATAGAACCTACATTTAGCTATGTAAATCAATTTAAAGAAGGTATATCTTTAGTTGAGACTAAGAATAAATACGGTTATATAGACAAAACTGGAGAGTTTATTATAAAGCCTAAATTTGATATAGCTAATGATTTTTCACAAGGATTGGCAGGGGTAAGGCTAAATGACAAATGGGGTTATGTCAATAAAGATGGAGAACAAATAATAGATTTTAAATTTGATAGAGCCAAATCGTTTAGTGAAGGGCTAGCTCCTATATGTATAAATGATAAATGGGGATATGTAAATACCTCTGGTGAAATCGTTATCGAACCTATATTTGACTATGCTTGTGAATTTAATGATGGTTTAGCGAGATTTAACATAGGCTCAAATGCACTTACTAGGGGTATGAGTATACCCAAAGGAGGTCTATGGGGATTTTTAAATAAAGAAGGAAAAATAAAAATACTTCCTACCTTAAAATCAGTTTCAGATTTTGAAAATGGATATGCACAGATAATTGATGGAGATAACAATAACTATATAGATAAAAATGGGGAAATTTTGATAAAATTAGGGTAAAACATACTAAAATTAGGTTTGAAAAAATAAACATATAGTAGTAATATATATATGGAAGTTAAAGGGGGTAGGAAATATCCCTTTAATTTTACAAAAAAAAGAGGAGAAAATAAATGAAATTACTAAGACAACTGGCTCTGATACTAGCGATATGGGCCGTAGGAGAATACATTAGTTCATTTTTATCAAATATAATTATTATACCTGGAAGTATAATAGGAATGGTTATATTATTTGTACTCTTAAAATCTAAAATTATAAAAGTCGAATCTATAGAAGAACTTGGAAATTTCTTTTTAGATAATATGGCTATCTTTTTCGTGCCTGCAGGGGTGTCTCTTATCAATTCACTAGATTTAATTGGTTCAAATATTATAGTTTTAGCTGCTACAATAATAATTAGTACTACTTTAGTTATGGTTATAACTGCTATCGTTGTTGAAAAAATGATAGAAATTAAGAGCAAGAAAGGACAAGGAAATGTATAACGTATTACAGACACCTATATTTGGAATTGTAGTATCTATAGTATTTTACAGTATAGGAGTGTATATTCAGAAGAAAACAAAATTAGCGGTATTCAACCCTTTGTTACTAGCTATTTTAGGAATAATATTATTTTTAAAGTTAAGTCATATTTCATATGAAAGCTATAAAATAGGAGGAGATACTATAAACTTTTTCTTATCACCTGTAACTATAGTATTAGCAATACCTCTATATAAACAATATGATTTATTAAAGAAACATTTACATGAAATTATAATAGGAATAACAACAGGTGTTTTAGTTTCATTTGCAAGTATTGTAATAATAAGTAGGTTAACAAATTCTAATAAATTAATAATGGATTCATTATTAGGTAAATCTATAACTACACCTATGGGAATTTCTTTAACTTCTACATTAGGAGGAATTGAATCTGTAACTATTGTTGCTATAATTTTAACTGGTATAGTAGGAGCTGTGATAGCTACACCTATATTTAAATTTATAAACACTAAGCATCCGGTGTCAAAAGGTATTGCATTAGGAACAGCATCACATGCTCTAGGAACTACTAAAGCTTTAGAATTAGGAGAAATTGAAGGGGCAATGAGCGGATTAGCTATAGGGATATCAGGAACAATAACGGTAATACTAATACCTATACTAATAAACTTTTTAAAATAATATTATACATTAACTGATTTTGAAGGGAGAATTATAATGAGTCAGGTTAACAACACATTAGAAGAAAATATCGCACTTAGATACCTAGTTATAATACTTGGAATAACTATTTCCTCGATAGGAATAAATGGATTTTTAAAACCAGCACACTTACTAGGTGGAGGGGTTGCTGGATTATCAGTTGCATTAAACTTTGTAACTCATATGAATATAGGGGTATTATCATTTTTAATTAACATACCTATATTTATATTAGGATTTATTTTCTTGGAAAAAGAATTTTGTATAACAAGTTTAATCAACATGATTTTATTTTCTTTTATATTAGGTATAACTCAAAATATAGGGCACTATATACCTGTAAATGATTTATTACTACAAACTGTATACGGAGGTATACTAGGTGGAGTAGGATTAGGAATCGTATTTAAAGCTAAGTCATCATTAGGTGGAACAGATATAATAGCAGCTATTTTGAAAGTGAAGAAAAATATTGCAATGAAAGATACTGGGCTTTTCATGAACTTTTTAATAGTTTGTATTGGAGCTAGCCTATTTGGATTAGAACTAGCTATGTACACTTTAATTGCAATGTTTCTAAATGTATATTCTATGAATATAGTAAAAGATATGATGAATAATCAAAAATCAGTTATGCTAATTTCTAGTAAAAGTGAAGATATTGCTAAATGTATAATGAAAGATCTTATAAGAGGGGTTACGTTAATAGAAGCTGAGGGTGCTTACACTCATGAGAAAAAACAAATAATATACTGTATAGTTTCTTCTAATGAGATTCCTAAGATTAAAGAGATAGCATTAGAACATGATAAAAAAGCATTTATATCAGTAAATGATGTAAATGAAGTTAAAGGTAGAGGATTTAAAGAAAAATATTTATAAATTATGTATAAAAAATAAAAATAAAGATAAAATAGATTATGTGATGTATAGAATCATCACTTAACAATATCTAGATTTGTTTAATTCGGGTTGACTATAAAATATATACATAATAGTTTCTAGAGTGTAAATTTTTATTTGTGCGTAAAAAATTTAGAGCGGATTACTAGAAAAAATTAAATTAAGATCGAAAAATAAAACAAAGAGCATGCGTTTTTGCGTGCTCTTTGTTTTATTTTGTTTATTTAAAAGACTAAAATTTAGTGAAACTATAGAAAAAAAGTAGAATTTTAATATATAATAATATTAAACATGAAAAAATGTAATTTGGAAGTGGTGGGGTAGTTATATGAATGCAGAAGTAAATAACAAAGACTTAATAGAAATATACAAAAAAACTGTACATAACATAGAAAAAGAAGTTAAGCGTATAAGTTTTTTTAATAAGTTTAGATTAAAAAAATCATCGCACTGCAAACAAGAGGTACTAGCATTAGAAAATGGGCAAGGCATACATGTACCTAATACAGATAATTCTGGTGAAAAAGCTTCCGGTAGAATACATACATTCTATAATGGAGATAAATATATAGGCAAATTAATAGATGGACAAATGACAGGAAAAGGAACATATATTTTTTTACAAGATGATGGAAGTGAACTTGAATATGTAGGCGATTTTGAAGATGATATGAAAAATGGAAATGGAGTATGTGAATTACCTAATAAATGCTTGTATATAGGTCAATGGAAAGATGATGTCATGGAAGGTATAGGAAAAATGATTTATTCGAGTGATGATGAATATTTAGGTAATTGGAAAAATGGTAAAAAAGAAGGTCATGGGATATATACATGGAAAGATAGTGGCATGTATATAGGTGAGTTTAAACATGGTAAAATGGAAGGAATAGGAACTTGTTATGATTATAATGGATTTATAATATATGAAGGCGAGTTTAAGAATAATTTACCTCATGGTCAAGGTGTTTACACATGGCCAGATAATAAAAGATATGTAGGTGAATTTAAACACGGTAAAAGACATGGATTTGGAACTTTTTATATAAATGATGAAATATCTTATCAAGGAAATTGGAAGTTTGATAAGCCTAGTATTTTTAATAAAAGTTTAGATGAACTTATATCAAGTATAAAGTAGACTAGCATATTTAGATGCTAGTCTATTTTTCCGTTTAAGTAAATTATAATCAATGAAATAGCTTGCATAGTTTACAAAGTAAAAATAAATTTTACGATTACTTTGTTTGCTAAACAAGAATATAAATATAAATAAATGTATATAATTAAAAAACGTTACAAATAGTTATTATAACGAGGAAGTGATTGTTTGAAAAAATTATTATATTTAATGATATTTATATTTACGATATGTGTATTTATAGATAAAACCAACATTGATTTTGATTTGAATTTTAAACAAAATGAAGAAGTTAGAGATACAAGTCAAAATGAAGATGTAAAAGCTGTTGTATCTTTAAATGATACAAACATAAAAAGATATATGAAAATTAAAATTGGAGATACAGAAGAAAGCGTAATAAGCAAAATTGGAAATCCTAATAGAAAAGATATAAGTGAGTATGGCTTTGATTGGTATGTATATAACAATGTTAAAAACAATTTTGCTATGGTAGGAATAAAAAATCAAAAAGTAGTAGCTCTTTTTAGCAATTCTATAGACTCATCTGATATAAATGGAATAAAACTCGGAGACAGTATTGATTTTACTAGAGAAAATCATAAATCAATAGAATATAAGAAAAAAGGAAATACTAAATTTATGATTGATTCTAGAGATCAATTTGATATTTTTATAGAAGATAATAAATATATTACTGTATTTTATGATTTATATAATGAAAGTAAAGTTACATCATATCAAGTTATAGACAAGTATACTGAAGAAAGTTCAAAAGATATTTACCCTAAATATAGTGAGGAATTAAAAATAAGTTTTGAAAAACAAACTATAGACCTTATAAATAGTGTTAGAGATAGAGAAAATTTAAATAGATTAAGTTTTGACTCTAAAGCTAGTGTTAGTGCTCTAAAACATAGCGAGGATATGAGAGACAAAAACTATTTTGATCATGAAAATAAAAAAGGACAAAGTCCTTTTGATAGAATGAAAAAAGAACACATAAGATACAGCTTAGCTGGTGAAAATATAGCTGCAGGGCAAATAAATGCTATTTATGCTCATGAAGCATTAATGAACTCTATAGGGCATAGAAAAAATATTTTAGGTGACTATAAAAATATAGGAGTAGGAGTTAGTTTTGGAGGACATTATAAATTATATTACACTCAAAACTTTTTTAGTGAATAATTGACATAATGAAAGGAAGTACAAAAATGAAAAATAAAAAATTTAGACTGTACTCAATAATTTTAATAGCTGCATTTTTTATGATATCTATTACTAAATTATCATTTTGTGAAAAAAATGAAGAAGTATTTATAAAAAACGGGCCTAGAGATAAAAAATATTTAGCTATAACTTTTGATGATGGACCTCACCCAAAAGAAACTGATGAAGTTTTAGATGTATTGAAAAAACACGATGTAAAAGCTACTTTTTTTATAGCTGGAAAACATGCAAATTGGTATAGTAAACCTCTTATTAGAGCTAGCAAAGAAGGTCATGAGATAGGAAATCATACTTTTAATCATCCTGATATTTCAAACTTATCAAATGATCAATTAGAAAAAGAGATTTTAAAATGCGAGGAAATAATAGTTAAAATGACTGGTAAAAAGCCAACTTTATTTAGACCTCCATATGGAAGTTTTAAAAAAGAAGAGTTAGCTAAAATAGCAGAAAAACACGGATATAAAGTTGTATTATGGGATCACGTAGATGCAAAGGATTGGAAAAATCCAGGAGCTAATAATATAGCAAACGAAATAATAAATAATGTTGAAAATGGAGATATAATTTTACTTCATGATTATGCTACAAATAACACTGTAGAAGCTCTAGATATATTTATACCTGAAATGCAAAAAAGAGGTTATAAATTTGTAACCGTGTCAGAACTTTATGAATAAAATAAATTTAATATAAAAAATTAAAAATAGATTCACTTTTTTAGAAATTTTAATATTATATAATAAGACTATTTCTAAAAAGGATGAAGTGTATGTATAACAAAGTATTTGAAAAAAAAGAATTCATTATATTTCAAGTTAAAGAAGGTTATATAGCTTATAACACTAAGAAAACATTTGAAGAAGGACATACACATTTAAAAAACTTTAACGCAGCTAAAAAGGCTATAGACTTAGTCATAAATAAAAAGATACCAAAAAGCACAAATGCATATTATCTAACTAGTTTAATCAGGTTAACTAATGATGATAAATACGTTGACAAGATAAATGAACTTATAGAAACTAGAAGTAAAAAAGGAAAGAAAGAAAAATATTATAACGTAGGTTATAGATGGAGTAAAAGGAGCTGTTAAGCTCCTTTTTTAATTTATCTAACTTTAGAAAAGTTTAAATTGATTTCTTTATTTTCATATATTATTAAAGATGATATGCCTTGTCTGTCATAAGATTTCATAGTCTTTAAGGCTTCTTTTTTAGACATAGGTGAAGATATTGATTTTGTATCAGATCTTATTATAATATATTTATTCATTGCAAAGCCTCCTGATAATGTATAAATTAGTAAGTATATCAATACTAGTTTTTGATTAAGCAAAATAAATATACTCAACATATTACCAATAATTTCACCAAAAACGACTATATTGACATGGATTTCTTAACAAAGATATAATTAACTTGTAAGAAAAATAAAAAAAATAAAAAATAAATAAATTTTATGAAGTTTGTTGAGATGGAGGGGGTATTTTATGATATTAATGATAGATAATTATGATTCTTTTGTTTATAATTTAGTTCAGTTTTTAGGTGAGCTAGGAGAAGAAATCATAGTAAAAAGAAATGATGAAATAACTATAAAGGATATAGAAAATCTAAATCCTGAAATTATTGTTTTATCACCAGGACCTTGCTCTCCTAAAGAGGCGGGTATATGTGTTGATTTAGTAAACCACTTTAAAGGAATTAAACCAATTTTAGGAATATGCTTAGGACATCAGATAATAGGACATGCATTTGGAGGAAATATAATCAAAGCTAATGAGCCTGTACATGGAAAGGTGCATCCTATAGAACATATCAATAAAGGTGTATTTAGAAATTTGAAAAATCCGTTGAATGTGACTAGGTATCATTCTCTAATAATAGATGAAAGTTCATTGCCAGATGAGTTAGAAGTTACAGCAAAAACAAAAGATGGAGAAATTATGGGAGTTAGATCTAAAAATTACCATATAGAAGGCGTCCAGTTCCATCCAGAAGCTATTTTATCTGAGCAAGGACATGATATATTAAGAAATTTTATAAATCAATTTAGAGGGAATGAGGAGGTCAAGTAGATGTTAAAAGAAATTTATACAGATCTAAATGCATTTGAAATATATACTTTATTTAAAGATGAAAAAGACAGTTTTATATTAGATAGTGGTATGGATGAAAAAAAATTGGGAAGATACTCATTTATAAGCTCAAGACCATTTGATTGTATAAAGCTAAAAAATTGTAAGGAAAATCCTTTGGATAAATTAAAAGAAAAATTAGATAGGTATAAGGTTGAAAATAATACTGAAATCCCGTTTACAGGAGGAGCAGTAGGATACTTATCTTATGATATAGGAAATTATATAGAAAAATTGCCAAGAACAGCTATAGATGATACTAATGTATATGATTTATATTTTGGATTTTATAATTTTGTAATAGTTGTAGATCATTTACTGAATAAGACTTTTATAGCAACTCCTGATATTGATGAACAAATAGAGTCTAATATAGTAAAAGAAATAGAAGTGAAAATTTTAAACGCTAGTAAAGAAGATTTAAAATTTGATGTAAATGAAAATACAGATAAAGTTAAATTAAGTTCTAACTTCAAAAAAACTGAGTACATAAATGCAATAGAAAAAGTTAGAGATTACATAAAACAAGGGGATATATACCAAGCAAATCTAACTCAGAGATTTTCAGGCAAAACTAATTTATCTAGCTATCAATTATACAAGCGATTACGTGATGTAAGTAAAGCTCCATTTGCTGCTTTTTTAAATTTTGAAAACTATCAAGTTTTATCAAATTCACCAGAAAGATTTATTAAATGCATAGATAACACTATAGAAGCAAGACCTATAAAAGGAACTAGACCTAGGGGGAAAACAGTAGAAGAAGACACTAGACTTCAAGAAGAATTAAGAAACAGTGAAAAAGATAAGGCTGAACTACTTATGATAGTAGATTTAGAAAGAAATGACTTAGGAAAAGTATCTAAAATAGGAACAGTTAAGGTACCTGAGTTATTTGTTATAGAACCTTATGCAAATGTTAGCCATTTAGTATCTACGGTAACTGGGAAGCTTAAAGATTCTTTAAGTAGTATAGATATTATAAAAGCAACATTCCCTGGAGGGTCAATAACTGGAGCGCCTAAAATAAGGGCTATGGAAATAATAGATGAATTAGAACCTACACAGAGAAATGTATATACTGGTTCAGTTGGCTATATAGGGTTTAATGGAGATATGGATTTTAATATTGCTATAAGAACTTTAATTAAAAAAGATGAAAATATATTTTTCCAAGTTGGTGGAGGAATAACATGGGACTCTAATCCAGAAGAAGAATACCAAGAAACATTAGATAAAGCTAAATCTATAATGAAAGCAGTTAGAGGATATTATGAAGAATAATGTATCATTTAATAGTCAATTAACTAAATTTGGAATTGGAGTATTTGAAACCATAAAAATTAAAGATGGGCATCCCATGTACTTAGGTTTACATTTAGATAGGATATTTAAATCTATAAATGATTTGGATTTAGATATAAATGAAAGTAGAAGTTTTATAGAAACAAAAATAATAGAATATATAAAATGTGAAAAAATAAACAACAAAGCTCTTAGATTGACTATGTTTGATGAAGGGTACAATTTGTCAATTAGAGATATTGTTTACAATCAAGAAATATACAACAGAGGATTTAAGCTATGCATCTCGTCTATAAAAAGAGGAGATAGTATAATATATAGACATAAAACTACCAATTACTTTGAAAGTATACATACTAAAAAGTTTGCAGCTGATAATGGATATGATGATGCTATTTTTACAGATTGTTATGGTAGGATTTTAGAGTGTTCTATGAGTAATATATTTTTTATAAAAGAAGGTAAAATATATACTCCACATGAAAGACTACCTATCTTAAATGGAACGATGAAAAGAAGGATTATGGAGTTATGTGTAGAATTAAAAATTAATATAGAACAATGTGATATAAAAATAACGGATATAGAAAAATTCGAGTTTTGCTTTTTAAGCAATAGCTTAATGGGAGTTATGAAAGTAAGTCAAATAAATAAAATAAAATTCGAATGTTTTAATAATATTTTTGAAAAATTATGGAGCAAAATTAATGATTAAAAACTTTATCAAAACCTATGAACAAAAAATAAAAAATATTAAAGACGATGAAAATACAATAGCTATATTTTTAGTAGGATCAAGTAAAGATATATACAATAAAAAAAATATCGAAAATATAACAGATATAGATCTTTTTATAGTTTCTGAACAAAACGAAGATCAAATTAGAAAACAAGAACAATTTAATGGCATAGAATTTGATATTAATAAATTTTCTAAAAGATATATTGAATTTATGATAGATAATAAAGAATACTTTTTTATAAATGAAATGAGAAATGCAAAAGTTATATATGATAAAAAAAATATATCTGATAAACTGATTTACTTATCTAAAGAAAAATATAATGAAGGTCCTAAAAAATTATCTAATGAAGAAATCCTTGTAATGGAAAACACTATACTAGAGAATATATCTAGGTTAGAGAAAAAAGATGATTTTGAAAATTATGAATATGAGTTTTTGACTAATATATATCTAAAAGATATAATAAAGGGACACTTTATTATGAGTGGCAAATGGATGCCTAAGGATAAAAAAATATTTAAATATTTAAGTGAAAATGAAAAAAAATTATTTGAATTGTCAAAAAACGTGTATAAAGACTATAACTATAATAATCTTAAAAAAGTATATGAATATGTATTTAAAAAGATTATATGTGAAAAATAATTACTAATTTTAAGGGGGGCAATTATATGCATAATGTAGATAAGAAAAAAATAGAAAATGCAGTAAGAGATATTTTAGAAGCGATAGGTGAAGATCCAAATAGAGAAGGATTACTAGATACTCCAAGTAGAGTTGCAAAAATGTATGAAGAGATATTTTCAGGAATACATAAAGACCCTAGAGATCATTTGAAAATACTTTTCCAATCTGAACAACATGAAGAATTAGTTTTAGTTAAAGATATACCTTTTTATTCTTGCTGTGAACATCATTTAGTGCCATTCTTTGGTAAAGCTCATGTTGCTTACCTACCTAAAGATGGAAGGCTAACAGGACTTTCTAAATTAGCTAGAGTAATTGAAGACTTAGCTAAAAGACCTCAACTTCAAGAAAGAATAACTAAAGATACAGCAGATATTATAATGGAAGAACTAAAACCGTATGGAGTTATAGTTGTAGTTGAAGCTGAACATATGTGTATGACTATGAGAGGTGTAAAAAAACCAGGATCTAAAACTATAACTTCAGCAGTAAGAGGTATATTTGAAAAGAACATAGCTGCAAGAGCAGAAGCTATGAGTTTAATTAACATGAGATAGGAGCGATTAGATGTTTGAATATGGCAAAAAAACTTATATAATGGGAATTTTAAATGTTACTCCAGATAGTTTTTCAGATGGAGGAAGTTATACAAGTATAGAAAAAGCTTTAAATCATGCGAAAGAAATGATAGATAGTGGAGCAGATATAATAGATTTAGGTGGAGAATCAACTAGACCCGGACACCAAATAGTAGATGCTGAAGAAGAATTGAGAAGAGTTTTACCGGTTGTTAAAGAATTAAAAAAACAGCTAAATGTTAAAGTTTCTGTAGATACATATAAAGCTATTGTAGCAGAAGAAACTTTAAAGTTAGGTGCTGATATGATAAATGATGTTTGGGGGCTTAGAAAAGATCCAAATATGGCAAGTGTTATAGCAAAATATGATGCGCATGTATGTATAATGCATAATCAAGATGGAACAGATTATGATAAAGATATAATGGAATCTATTAAGAAATTTTTAATAGAAAGTATAAAAATAGCTAAAAGTGCTGGAATAGATGATAGAAAAATTGTGCTAGACCCAGGTATAGGATTTGGAAAAACATTAGAACAAAACATAGAGGTTATGGCAAGGCTAGATGAATTAAAAGATCTAGGATATCCAATTCTTCTAGGTACATCAAGAAAGTCTATGATAGGGAAAATTTTAGATTTAGAACCTAAAGATAGAGTGGAAGGAACTATAGCAACTACCGTATTAGGAATTAAATCTGGAGTAGATATTGTTAGAGTACATGATGTATTAGAAAATATAAGAGCGATAAAAGTGGCAGATGCTATATGCAGAAGGTAGGTATAAAATGGATAAAATATTATTAAGCAATATGGGGTTTTATGGCTATCATGGAGTTTTTAAAGAAGAAAGTGAATTAGGACAAAAGTTTTTTATAGATATGGAGTTATATCTAGATACAAAAGAAGCAGGCTTAACCGATCAAATGGAAAAGTCTGTAAGCTATGGCGATGTATATGAGTTAGTAAAAAAAATAGTAGAGAACAAAAGATTTAACTTACTAGAGGCCTTAGCTGAGAGCATATCTAAAGAAGTTTTAGGTGAGTTTGGATTAATTCAAGAGGTTATGGTTCGAGTGAAAAAACCAGAAGCTCCTGTTCCGGGTATTTATGATTACTTTGGAGTTGAGATAAGGAGAAGTAGAGATGAGTAAGTCTTATTTAGGGTTAGGAACTAATATAGGAGATAGAATAAGGTATATAAATGAAGCTTTAAAAATTTTAAATTCTAATCCAAACATAAATATAACTAAAAAGTCAAAGCTTTATGAAACAAAAGCTTGGGGGTATAAAGAGCAAGCAGATTTTTTGAATATGTGTATTGAAATAGAGACAAGCTTAAATCCGTATGAACTTTTAAATGCTTGTCAGGGTGTAGAAAAAGATTTAAACAGAGAAAGAAAAATCAGATGGGGGCCAAGAACAATAGATGTTGATATATTATTTTTTAATGATATAATTTTACAAGAAGAAAATTTAGAAATTCCTCATCCAAGAATAAAGGAAAGAGCATTTGTATTGATACCACTTATAGATTTAAATGATAAACTAAAAATAGATAATATAAGTATAAATGAATACCTAAAATCTTTGACGACTGAGGAAAGAGAAGAAGTAAAGGAGTTTATAGGTAATGAAAAATCTATTTAGTAATGATTTAAATATAAATATAACTGAGAATTTAGAAATACCAAATGATAAAATTATAATGGCAGGGCCTTGTGCTATAGAAAGTTATGAACAACTTTTAGAAACTGCAAAATTTATAAAATCAAATGGAGCAAACATGTTAAGAGGTGGAGCTTTTAAACCAAGAACATCTCCAAAATCTTTCCAAGGTTTAAAAGAAGAAGGACTAGAAATTTTAAAAGCTGTAAAGAAAGAAACTAACTTACCAGTTATAACTGAGCTTATGGATGCTAGAGATTTAGATAAGTTATATGAAGTAGCAGATGTAATTCAGATAGGGTCTAGAAATATGCAAAACTTTACTCTTTTAAGTGAAGTAGGTAAACAAGATAAACCGGTAATGTTAAAAAGAGGAATAAGTTCCACAATAACAGAATGGATAGGGGCAGCTGAATATATTGCAATAGGTGGAAACAATAAAATCATAATGTGTGAAAGAGGAATAAGAACATATAATGATTATACTAGAAACACATTAGATATAGCAGCAGTACCTATAATAAAAAAAGAAACAAATCTTCCTGTTATAGTAGACCCTAGCCATGCAACTGGAGTTAGATATTTAGTTAAACCAATGTCTATAGCTTCACTAGCAGCAGGAGCAGATGGTATAATGGTTGAAGTTCATCCTAATCCGAGTGAAGCTTTATCGGATGGTCCTCAATCTCTTCATTTTGAAGAGTTTAAAGATTTAATGGAAAGTATAAAAAAATTATAAAAAATTAAGAGGCTTTAAGCCTCTTTTATTTTTTGTTTTTAAAAATAAATTTGTAAAAATTAAAAAAATAGTATTGAATTTATGTTAATTATACAAAATAGTAAAGTGATATTTTTAATTTGCTAAATTGAAAAATAAAATTAGATGAAAAAGAAGGAATTGAATAAAAAAAGTCGAATTATGTATAATGAATATTTGACAAATTTCTAATATGTTGTAAAATAGTAATGTTAAAAAAATTACACCAGAAGGTGATAATATGAATGATATAAAAGATATAATAGAAGAAATTAAATCCAGATCTGATATAGTAAAGGTAATATCAGACTACATTAAAGTACAGCAATCGGGAATAAACTACAAAGGATTATGCCCATTTCATGGGGAAAAAACACCTTCATTTTACATAAATACATCAAAGCAAATATATAAATGTTTTGGATGTGGAGAAGGTGGAGATGTAATAAACTTCGTTATGAAGATAGAAAATCTTGAATTTATGGATGCGGTCAAATTGTTAGCCAAAGATTGTGGAATAGAAATAAACACAAACATGGATGAGCAATCTAAAATTAGGATGGAAAAGGTTAAGAAGATTCAAGACATAAATACAGAAGCTGCCAGATATTATTTTTCAAATTTAATTAAAGAGAAAAATTATGGGTATGAATATTTAAGAAGAAGAGGTCTTGATGACAGAATCATAAAGAAGTTTGGTTTAGGATATGCGCCTAAGGCATGGACTAATCTTATGGAATACTTAATTAGTAAAGGCTATGATAAAGAAACACTTGTTGAATGCGGTCTCGTTACATATAAAAAAGATGGAAACAAATATTATGACAGGTTCATAAACAGAGTTATATTTCCAATATTTGACTATAGAGGAAATGTTATAGGATTTGGAGGAAGGGTTCTTGATGATTCACTTCCTAAATACTTAAACTCACCAGACACACTAGCATTTAACAAAAAGTATAATTTATATGGTCTTAACTTTGCTAGAAAAAATATAACTGATAGAACTGTAATTCTAGTAGAAGGATATATGGACTTGATTTCATTGTATCAATATGGAATAAGAAATGTGTGTGCTACACTTGGAACAGCCCTTACGATAGATCAAGGGAATTTATTAAAAAGATATGTAGATACAGTTGTAATTTCTTATGACTCAGACGATGCAGGGGTTAAGGCCACGCTAAGAGCTATAGATATATTAACTAGCGTAGGTATAAATGTTAAAGTTTTAAATTTAAAAGATGTAAAAGACCCAGATGAGTTTATAAGAAAATATGGTCTTGAAGGATACCAAAAATCCATAGCAGATGCTGTTCACTATATTAGATATAAAATAGTTAAATGCAAAGAAAATTATGATTTATCTAAAGATGAACAAAGATTAAAGTTTACTAAAGAGTCTACAAAGATAATAAAAGGTTTAAAAAGTCCAGTTGATATAGATTACTATATAAACTTTTTAAGCTCAGAAAGTAAAATAGGTGTAGAATCCTTAAAAAAAGAAGTCTATGGAAAGAGTTATAAGTCTAATTATAATCCAAAGCTTAAAAATGATAGACATGTTCAAATAGATAAAAATGCATATAAAAGACCGACTATAATAAATAATGGAAATGAAATTATAGAAAAAACATTAATTAGATTGCTTTTAGAAGAAAAAGAAATAAGAAGATTATTAATTTTAAAATTAGATGAAAATGATTTTACATTAAATGAAAATAAAGAAATTTTAAAATTCATAATTAAAAATGAAGAAATGGATAAAATAACTATTGACAAATTAAAAAGTTTAAACTTATCCGAAGATTATCTTTTGAATTTGTATAGTATGAAGATAGAAAATATTAATGTTAATGACAAAAAGAGTATAGAAGAGATAGTTAAACAAATAAAAAGAAATAAGCTTCAAAATGATATAGATAATTTATTGAAGAAGCAAAAAGAATTAGAAAATGGAAAGTCTAATGATAATTCAAATGCGAAAGAGGTAGATGTACAAGTTATGGAAATTGCTATAAAGATAGTTGAACTAAGAAAAACATTACAAAATATATAAAGGAAGGGAGGCTGAAGTATGGAAACTAAAACACCAAAAAAAGAATCTAAAAGAGTAACAGCAAAATCACTTATAGAAAAGGGTAAAAAGCAAGGAAGTCTTACACTTATGGAAATAATGGAAGCTTTCTCTGAAACAGAATTAGATAAAGATCAAGTTGAAAACTTATATGAGACCCTTGGAAACTTAGGAATTGAAGTAATTCAAAAGAAAGAAGAAAAAGCTGATGCAGATATAGAATTTACTTCAGAAGATATGGATGTATCAAACATGGATATAGATGATAGTATTGATGAGGATATATCTAAAGAAGAAAATACTATGGAAATTGAACAAATAGACTTAACTCTTCCAAAAGGAATAAGTATAGATGACCCAGTTAGAATGTATTTAAAAGAAATTGGGAAAATACCTCTACTTAAGCCTCATGAAGAATCTGAACTTGCAAGAAGAATGCATGAAGGTGATGAAATAGCTAAACAAAGATTAGTTGAAGCCAACTTAAGACTTGTTGTAAGTATAGCAAAGAGATATGTAGGAAGAGGAATGTTATTTTTAGATCTAATACAAGAAGGAAATTTAGGTCTTATAAAAGCTGTTGAAAAGTTTGACTATACAAAAGGGTTTAAATTTAGTACTTATGCTACATGGTGGATAAGACAAGCTATAACTCGTGCAATAGCAGACCAAGCTAGAACTATAAGAATACCTGTTCATATGGTTGAAACTATAAATAAATTAATAAGAGTTTCTAGACAATTACTACAGGAATTAGGTAGAGATCCAAAACCTGAAGAAATTGCAAAAGAAATGGATATGACAGAAGATAAAGTTAGAGAAATTATGAAAATTGCTCAAGATCCGGTATCTTTAGAAACTCCTATAGGTGAAGAAGAAGATAGTCATTTAGGAGACTTTATACCAGATGACGATGCTCCAGCTCCAGCAGAAGCTGCAGCATATTCTTTATTAAAAGAGCAAATAGAAGAAGTTTTAGGTTCGTTAAATGAAAGAGAGCAAAAAGTTTTAAAACTAAGATTTGGATTAGAAGATGGACGTGCTAGAACTCTTGAAGAAGTAGGTAAAGAGTTTGATGTAACAAGAGAAAGAATAAGACAAATAGAAGCTAAAGCTTTAAGAAAATTAAGACATCCAAGTAGATCTAAAAAGCTTAGAGATTACTTAGATTAATAAAAAAATTCGTCTATAATAGGCGAATTTTTATGTATATAAAAGATATATGAAAGGACGACGAAAATTGAAGTTAACAGATAGATTATTAAAAATAGCAAGTCTTGTAGACGAAGGGAAAAAAATCGCAGATATTGGGACGGATCATGGATATATACCAGTATTTCTTCTAAATAATAAAAAGATAGATTTTGCTATATTGGCAGATGTGAATAAAGGGCCTTTAGAAAATGCAAAAAAAGAAGTTAGACATAATAAATTAGATGATAAAGTTGATTTAAGACTAGGGTCAGGAATAGAAGTTTTAAATGATAATGAAGTAGATGAAATTATAATAGCAGGTATGGGTGGTATACTTATAGGGGAACTACTAGAAGTGAAAAAAAGTGTTGCTCAAAATGCTGAAAAGCTTATATTACAACCAATGCAAGCACAAGCTGAACTTAGAAAATATCTTTATAATAACGGATTTGAAGTTATAGATGAAGTTTTAGTAAAAGAAGACTTTAGAATATATGAAATAATAGTAGCTAAATATACTGGAAGAAAAACAGAAGTTACAGATGAAATATATTATGAAGTTTCAAAGAAACTTATAGAAAAAAAGGATGAACTTTTAGCTGAATTTTTAAATAAAAAAATATCTGCATATGAAAATATAATAAAAAAACTAGAAGGTAAAAGTGGAGAAGCTATAGAAAATAAGAGAAATGAGACTATTAAAGTTATAGAAAAGCTTAAGGAGATGCTGTAAATGAAACTTAAAAGTTTTATAAAAAAAATAGAACAAAAATATCCTCTTAATTTAGCGTATGATTGGGATAATGTAGGCCTTATAGTAGGAGATTATGAACAGGAAGTTAAAAGAGTAATGGTTTGTTTAGAAGCTAATGAAAAAGTTGTAGATGAAGCCATAGATAAAGATATAAATATGATAATAACTCATCATCCTTTTATTTTTTCTAAAATGCAAAAAGTTACCACTTCAGATTTAAAAGGGAAATTAATACATAAATTAATAAAAAATAATATATCAATATATTCTATGCATACTAATTTTGATATAGCTTTTGACGGATTGAATGATTATTTTGTAGAAATGTTAGAACTTGAAAATGTGAAAATTTTAGATAAAACTAGCAGTGAAAATCTATACAAACTAGCAGTTTATGTACCAAAGACACATATAGATGATGTAAGAATAGCTTTAGGAAATTCTGGAGCTGGACACTTAGGAAACTATAAAGATTGCTCATTCACTACTGAAGGCGAAGGTAGATTTAAGCCTTGTGATGGAGCGAATCCTTATATTGGAGAGACTAACGCATTAGAAAGCGTTCATGAAGTTAAAATAGAAACTATAGTTCCTCAAAAAATATTAGACAAAGTTATAAGTGAAATGATTAAATCACATCCATATGAAGAAGTTGCATATGACTTATATAAGCTAGAAAATAAAGGGGAAGCTGTAGGGCTTGGAAGGTACGGAAAACTTAAATCCAAAATGACATTTAAAGATTTAGGAATGATACTTAAAGAAAAACTAGATATAAAACACTTAAGAGTAGTAGGCGAATTAGATAGCGTTGTATCTAAAGTTGCAATAGTTACAGGCTCAGGTGCTGATATGGTAAAAAAAGCATATAAATCAGGTTGTGATGTTTTAATAACTGGAGATATTAAATATCATGATGCTCAAGATACTCTTGATATGGGAATGAAAGTGATTGACTGTGGGCATTTTGATACTGAAAAAGTATTTTCAGATATAATGTTTGATTATGTAAAAACTGAATTTGACATAGATGTTATAAAAAGTGATGTAAATTTAAATCCTTTTGATATAATATAACTATGATTAATAGCCTTAAGATAGTCTTAAGGCTATTTAAAATATGGAGGAAAAGTATGAATAATGAAAATAATGACTTAACTTTTTCAAATCATAAAAATTATTGTGAAACAGATGGACATGATTTATCTAATTTGGAAATTGATTCAATTAAACTAAATTATGAAAAAGTATGTAATGAATGTGGTAAAGTTTATAATAATTCAAGTTTATATTGTGAAGAATGTGGGAATGAATTAATATTAACAAGTGAAAGTGAAAAAAATTTAACTATATATAATTTATTAGATGGAGATTTGAATAAAAAAGAAAAGTTTAAAATGTGGATAAATGATCTAGAAATTAAAAGAAGGATTTTAGCTCCATTATTTTCTATTTGTGTACTATTTGTAATATCTATATGGATAAAACTTTTTATAAATTTTGCAGGGTTAGAAGTAAATAAATTTTTAAATATATCGAGTATTATTTTAGCGTTAAATTTAGTTCCATTAAAGATTGTTTCATCATCTGTTATAGGACTTGGCAATATAGGTGTAAGTATGAGTTTGATAAGTATTTTAATAATACCATTTATAACAGTTTTAGTTTCTAGTTTGTTTTTTATAAAAAAAGAATTTTTAAAAGACAAAGATATTATTAAAGAAGCTTTTATGTTAAGTTTTATTTATGGATTAATTCTAGGGGTTATTTCTATACTAGGAAAGCAATTTATCAATTTATCTATGGGGGAATATTACACTATGTCCATAGTTGTTAAATACAGCTTTTTAAGAAGTGTTTTAAATGGGATAATAATATCTTTTCTTCCTATATATATAGCTTTGTATGCAAAGACTAAAGATAAAAAAGTAGAATTTAATGTTTTTAATAGGGCTTTAAAGACTGTAGGATTTATATATTTATTAATACTACTATTAATAGTTTTAGGAATGTTTTTCAATAAAATATTTTTAAGTGGAAGCGGACTAAGTGGTATAATAACATATCCACAACTTGCTTTATATATACTACATTTTATTAACTTAATTCCGGTGGGATTAGGAAACTCTATTATATCTATATTTAATATTGGAGATATAAATCTATATTTAAACAATAGCATGATTTTATTGATATATGCAATTATGCTTTTAAACATAGTTATATTAGTTGTATCTGGTTATGATTTAAAGGGCAGAGTAAATGATAAAAAATATATAAAATATTTTAGTATAGTATATTCTATGATAATAGCTAGTTCTATTTTTTTAAGTAAGATAGATACTAGAGGGAGTTTATCTTTATTAGAATCTCAAAACTATGATATGTATTCATATATAGGATCAAGCGCTATTATAGGGCTGATTATATCGTTTGTGTATAGTTATATATTAATAAACATTGGATATAAGTTGAATAAGGAATAGGAGAAAGATATGAATAGTATAAAATCTAATATAAATAACAAGAAATTATCGTTAGAGAGAATAAAGGAAAAAAATAAATTAAATAAAGAGATAGAAAAAGCAAAAAAAGATAAAACTAAAATTTTTATTGATGCAGGTATCAAACTTTATGAAATGGTTAGAAAAGAAAATATAATTAATGAAGAACTTATTAATTTATTTGATAATATGGTTGAACTTGATAAAATTATATATGAATCTAATTTAAAACTTGAAAAAATTCAATTTAAAAATAGCACTAAGTGTGAGTGTGGAAATATTTTAAATGATGAAAGTAAGTTTTGTAGCCAATGCGGTAAAAAAATAAAAGAAGAAGTTGAATTTGAAACTTGTGAATTTTGTTCAAGTGAAATAAGTGAAGATGCAAATTTCTGTGCATGCTGTGGAAATAAAGTTAGTAAAAACATGTAATTAATAGAGTAGAGCGGAACCTCTATTATATAGTTAAGAAAAAGGAAGAAGGAAATTTACATATGTCAAAAACTAAAAAATCAGCAGTTATTTTGATGATTATAACGCTAATATCTAAGGTTACAGGATTTTTCAGAGATATAATATTAGCTAAAAATTTTGGCGCCAGTATTATAACAGATGCTTATATAACAGCTCTTAACATACCTGTTGTATTATTCACAGGAATAAGTTCATCATTAGGAACTACTTACATACCGATGTTTTTTAAAATAAAAGAAGAACAAGGGCAAGAAGGCGTAAATAAATTTACCAGCAATGTTTTGAATATAGTTGTGATTTTGGGATTAATAACTGTATTTTTAGGAAGTATATTTACTCCATATATAGTAAAATTATTTGCTATGGGATTTAAAGGAGAGGAACTAAGAATAACAGTAGAGTATTCAAAAATATTAATGCCATCTATCGTATTTATAGCAGCAAATGGATTAGTATCTTCTTATTTATTAGCCAATGGAAGGTTTTATATATCAGGAGTGTTATCAATACCTTTTAATATAATATGTATATTAGCTATAATTATTGGAGGTATGACAAATTCATATACAATGGTGTGGATAACTTTATTTGCGTATATAGCACAGCTTCTTTTTCAAATACCATTTTTAAAAAAATGTGGATATAAACATAGTTTAATAGTTGATGTTAAAGATGAAAATGTTAAAAGTATAATTTACTTGATTTTACCTGTTTTTTTAGGATCGTATGTAGACCAAATAAATAGTGTTATAAACAGAACATTAGCATCTTGCTTAGATACAGGTAGTATAACAGCATTAAATTATGCAAATAAGTTAAATATATTTGCTGTAGGAGTATTGGTTATATCTATATCCACAATAATGTATCCTGTACTTTCTAAATTTGCAAGTCAAAAAAATATGAGAGCTTTTAAAAGTAGTTTAGGAAGATGTATAGATATTGTGATGATAGTTATGATTCCTATTATGGTAGGCATGATTATATTTTCAAAACCTATAGTTCAGTTATTATTTGAAGGTGGATCATTTACTAGTAGAGATACTCAGCTTACATCTACAGCACTACTTTGTTATTCTTTGGGTATGGTTTCATTTGGGATAAGAGATATAGTTTCTAGAGGATTTTATTCTTTGCAAGATACAAAGACACCGGTAAAAAATGCTATGGTAGCAGTTGTTATTGATATAGTTTTTTCTATATTATTGGTGAGAGTTATGGGAATAGGCGGCCTAGCTTTATCTACTTCTATTGCAACCACAGTAGGGGCTTTACTTCTTATAATATCTTTAAGACGAAAAGTTGGCAAATTAGGAATTAAAAGTAGTCTAATCACAGGATTGAAATCTATTGTAGCCTCTATAATAATGGGTATTATATGTAAAGAACTATACACATTAATTATGTTTTTAGGTGGAAACTTTACACATGAAACTAAAAAATTAGTACTTGTAGCATTAATTATAACTAGTTCTGTAGGTGCTATAGTATATTTGATATTAAGTTTGCTGTTTAATATAAAAGAAGTTAGAGATATAGTAAGTCAAGTTAAAACGAAATATGTTCAAATATTAAAAAAGTAAGATGAAATCATCTTACTTTTTTAATGAATAGATGAAATTAATAGAGTTAAGTTGAATTTTTATAACATATTGAGTATATATTATGACACAATTGAATATTTCATTAATTAAAAAAGCAAAAATTTTAGTATTATATGTTTAAATAGTACTTATGGTATAATTAGTATGTAATAAAAAAGATAGGGGGGAATAAAATGAGTTTAGAAATATCAGAAAAAGTATGCAGAGAAAATATAAGATATTTAAATCTGCTTTCTAAACAATATCCTACGATTTCTCAAGCTTCAACAGAAATAATTAATTTAGAATCGATTTTGAATTTACCTAAAGGGACTGAACACTTTTTATCAGATATTCATGGAGAAAGTGAGCCTTTTGTACATGTGTTAAGAAATGGGTCGGGAGTAGTGAAGAGAAAAATAGAAGAGCTTTTTGGAGATTCTCTTATGGAGAGTGAAAAAAAGGCATTAGCTACACTAGTATATTATCCAGAACAAAAGTTGGAGATAGTATTAAAAGAAGAAAAAAACATAAATGATTGGTATAGAGTTACACTTCATAGAATAGTTGAACTATGTAGATACGCATCAACTAAATACACTAAAGACAAGGTAAGAAAATATCTTCCTAAAGATTTTGCATATATAATAGAAGAGCTTTTAAATACAGATTGCAATATAGATCATAAGAAAAAATATTATCAACAAATTATAAATACTATAATTGATATAGATAGATCTAAAGAATTTATAATAGCAATATCTAAGTTGATCCAAAGATTAGTGGTAGATAGATTACATATAATAGGTGATATATATGATAGAGGGCCTAGACCCGATGCTATAATTGATACTTTGATGGATTACCATAGTGTGGATATTCAATGGGGAAATCATGACATCTTATGGATGGGAGCTGCGGCAGGACAAAAAGTTTGTATAGCTAATGCTCTTAGAATTTCAGCTAGATATGCTAACTTAGACATAATTGAAGATATATATGGGATAAATATATTGCCTTTAGCTACATTTGCTTTAAATGTGTATAAAGATGATCCTTGTGAATGCTTTTTACCTAAAATATCAGAAGGTGAATACAATACAAGTGAAATATCATTAATAGCTAAGATGCACAAAGCTATATCTATTATACAATTTAAGTTAGAAAACGAGGTTGTAAAGAGAAGACCAGAATTTAAAATGGAACATAGATGTTTATTAGATAAAATTAACTATGAAAATGGAACTATAAATATAAAAGGAAAAAATTATAAAATAAAAGATAATAACTTTCCTACAGTAGATCCTAAAAATCCTTATAAATTAACTAAAGAAGAAGAAGTTGTTATCGAGAAGTTAAAGTCATCTTTTGTAAATAGTGAAAA
This sequence comes from Paraclostridium bifermentans, assembly GCF_019916025.1. Classification (NCBI taxonomy): domain Bacteria; kingdom Bacillati; phylum Bacillota; class Clostridia; order Peptostreptococcales; family Peptostreptococcaceae; genus Paraclostridium; species Paraclostridium bifermentans. The sequence goes on from NZ_CP079737.1 coordinate 1,308,394, forward strand.
ACTTCAAAAACATACGTCTTTTTTATTTTCAAAAGGAAGTATATATTTAAAATGTAATTCTAATTTACTATTCCATGGATGTATTCCTTTAAATGAAGATGGTACATTTAAAACATTTACCATAGAAGGGAATGCATATAGAGGTAAAGATTTGATGGATAAGTTTGATTCATTAGCAAGAGAAGGATATTTTTATAGAGAAGGAAATAAGCAAAAAGAGTATGGTATGGATATAATGTGGTACTTGTGGACTGGGGAGGCTTCTCCGCTGTTTGGAAAGGATGATATGGCTACATTTGAAAGATACTTTATATCAGACAAAGAGACACATAGGGAAAATAAAAATTCATACTTTAAATTGAGAGATACTGAAAATATGTGCAATATGATATTTAAAGAGTTTGATCTTGATAGTGAAGATTCTCATATTATAAATGGACATGTTCCTGTTGAGTGTAAAAAAGGAGAGAGTCCTATTAAAGCAAATGGTAAATTAATAGCTATTGATGGTGGATTTTCAAGAGCTTATCAGCAAAAAACTGGTATAGCAGGATATACATTAATATATAACTCATATAGCTTACAACTTGTATCACATCAACATTTTACTAACACAGAACAAGTTATATTTGAAGAAAGTGATATATTATCAATTACATCTATTGTGGAAAGAAATAAAAAAAGAAAATACATAAGAGATACAGATGCAGGAAAAGAAATAGTTGAGCGTATAAATGATTTGAAATTATTACTTCTAGCATATAGAAAAGGGATAGTAAAAGAAACTTAAAAAGTGGATATCAATATGATATCCACTTTTTATTATGCTGTTTCTATATCGCTATCGTTGCTGTCGTCGTTGTCTTGCCAACATTCACAACCTACTAAACCATCTATTGATGAAGATTTAAATATAGGCTCTTTTATACCAGATTTTTTTTGATTAGTATAATCTTTAAGTGCTAAGAATGCAAATTTGCTAAGTTTAGCTATTGCAAATAGATTTATAATAGCCATTAATGCCATAAATAAATCTCCTAAGTTCCAAACTATATCCACTGCAGTTAAAGAACCGAATATAACCATACCTACAACAGCTATTCTATAAGTAGATAATAAAGTTTTACTACCACTTATAAATTCTATATTAGATTGACCATAGTAGTAATTACCAACTATTGAACTAAATGCGAATAAGAATATACAAACTGCTATAAAGTAATTTCCTATAGAACCTATTTGTGATGATAATGCGTATTGAGTTAATTGTATACCTGATAAATTAGATGTTGCATAATCACCACAAGTTAATATTATAAATGCAGTACAACTACATATAACTATAGTATCTGTGAAAACACCAAGTGCTTGTATTAAACCTTGGCTAACTGGGTGAGAAGTCGTTGCAGTAGCTGCTGCATTAGGAGCACTACCCATACCAGCTTCATTAGAGAATAGACCTCTTTTTATACCCATAAGCATAGTAGCTCCTAACCCACCACCTGCTATAGCCTGTAATCCAAATGCATTTTCCATTATAAGTGTAAATATCTCAGGTAGTTTTTGTATATTTAGTAAGATAACAACCATTGCTACTAAAATATATGCAACTGCAAATATAGGAACTATAACTTCTGAGATTTTTGCAACTCTATGAACTCCTCCAAATATTACAACAGTTGTTAAAACAGCAAGTAATATACCCATTATAGCTTTATCAATACCAAAAGCTGATTGGAAAGCTTGAGCAACTGTATTTGATTGTATTGCATTAAATACAAAACCGAAACTTACTGTTATAAGTACAGAGAAAACAATACTCATAAATTTGTTGTTAAGTCCTTTTTCTATATAATATGCAGGACCACCTCTAAACCCATCACCATCTTTAACTTTATATATTTGCGCAAGCGTAGACTCAACAAAACTAGAAGCACCACCTATTAAAGCTACAAGCCACATCCAAAATACTGCACCAGGACCTCCTAAAGTAATAGCTATAGCGATACCGGCTATATTACCAGTACCAACTCTTGAAGCTGTACTTATACAAAAGGCTTGAAAAGATGATATTTGCCCTTTTTTCTTGTTAGTGCTAGAGGCACCTAAAAGTTTAATCATTTCTTTAAAGTATCTAAATTGTACAAAGTTACTTTTTAAAGTAAAATACACTCCTAGAACTAATAGTAAAGCAATTAAAACATAAGACCATAAAAAGTCATTTAATGATAAAACTATATCATTTAAAATACTCAAATAAATCCCTCCTAATATAAAAATAATTTATTGAATTCTTGAAAAAGAAATTTTCTAAATTAAATTATGCATTTTTTAAAATTATATAATGAAATTTGAAATAAATCAATAAGAAAAATACTTGAAAAATAAAGAAAAACGTTATCTAAAGTAAAAAATAAATGAATGAGAGATAAATAAAATTGCAAAAATGTATTGGATTTAATTAAAATAAAGAAGGGGTTTTAGTATTTTGCTTAACAAAATAATGAATATATATCTATATAATTGCAAAAAATAAATTGAGAAAAAGTTATCCTAATATAAATAAAATAACTTGATTCTACAAAAAAATAATTATATAATAATATATGTAATTAAATTGAATTTAATTTTATTGTTTGTGAAAACGTAATTTAATGTTAAGGAGTGTAGAAAATGGGCTTATTTGATATATTTAAAAAATCAAAAAATGAAGAACAAGTTAAAGGAATAGTATCACCTACAAATGGAGAACTATTAGATATAACTAAAGTACCAGACGAGGTTTTTTCAACTAAGATGATGGGTGATGGATTTGCAATGAAGTCATCTGATGGAATAATAGTATCCCCTGTAGATGGTAAAGTAGGTGTAGTATTTGAAACTAAGCATGCTGTAATATTAGAATCTACAGAAGGTAAAGAAGTTCTTATACACTTAGGTATAGATACTGTTAATTTAAAAGGAGAAGGCTTCGAAGTATTTGTAAATGTAGGAGATGAAGTTAAAGCTGGAGATAAATTAGTTAAAATGGATTTACCATTTATAGAAGCTAATGCTAAGTCATCAATAAGTCCAGTTATATTTACAAACTTAGACTCTAATGAATCTATTAAAGTTGTAGAAGGACCTGTTAAAGTTGGAGAAGCTAACAGAGTTGAAATAGCTAAATAATATTGAAAATAAAGAACCTATGAAAAGGTTCTTTTTTTATTTGTTAATATATAAATTAACTATTATAAAACACAAAATATGTCACACAAAACCGAAAATTATCATAATATATATTATCTAAATACTAAAAATTTAGATAATATATATTATAGAGGTGTAATTTATGGACTTTTTAAGATCAAACTCTGATAATGGTAGTAGATATTACAAAAAAGGTAACTCAAATAGCAATTCAAATAGTAACTCATATAGCTCATATAGTAACTCAAATAGTAATTCAAACAGTAACTCATATAGCTCATATAGTAACTCATACAGCAATTCAAACAGTAACTCATATAGTTCATATAGTAACTCAAATAGTAATTCATACAGCAACTCATATAGTAAATCATATAGCTATTCAAGATAATTGAAATTTATAGATGATATGGACAAGCATTATAAAAAAAATGAAGTAATTAATGGATACACGATAATAAATTTAATAGGGCAAGGGCGATATGGGATTGTTTATTTGGGTGAAAATAAAGATTTTGAAAAATGTGTAATTAAACAACTCAAAAATGAAATGATTGAAAAAAGCAGGTCAAAACTTTTCTATGAGGAAGAAATATTGAGAAAAATAAATAATCCAGCATTTCCTAAGTTTATATGTAAATTTAAGGATGAAGATAGGGAAGGATATATATTAGAGTATATACAAGGGCCTGTATTTGAGGATATTTTGGTAAGAGATAGTTGTATTTTTACTAGGGAAGATATTTACAAAGTAGGAGGACAACTTTTAGATATAATTGAAATACTTCATGAAAACAAAATAGTTCATCGAGACATTAGATTACCAAATGTTATATTAAAACAAGATGGAAACCTTGCATTAATTGATTTTGGATTAGCTAGATATATGGATTCAAAAAGATATAAAAAAGAAATAGATTATTGGTTCTTAGGCGATTTTTTAATTCACTTGTATTACACAACTTATGAGCCAGTAGATTATATAGAGAGACCATGGTACGATGAACTAGACCTTACTAAAGATGAATCTATTTTTCTTAAAAAACTTATGTCAATTAAAGAACCATATAAAAGCATTGAAGAAATAAGGAGAGACTTAGAAAATTTAAAATTAAGAAACACTAATTAATTTAAGGTGGTTTATATGTCAATTAGTTCAATAGAGATAGTAAAAATACACAATAAAAGTTTTAGGGCTAACATTTATAATATTGAACCCTTTAGAATGATTGGATTAATAGATGTAGATATACAATATAATGGTGAAACAGAAAGAGTAACATTACCTTTTTATAGATCATCAGGAACAAATAATGGTAAAATGAAAGGTTTATGGTATCCTATAGTAGGTATAAAAACTCATACTGGTCCATTTACAGAATTTACAGATTTTATTAATTCGGCTTTAACAGCATCGACAAAAAGAGGAATTGGCAAAGAAGGTTGGCTAGCTAAGTCTCTATTTTTTCAAGATGACTATGTACCAAAATCAAGAATAAGAGGATTCTCTAATGGAAAGCATTATGAAGCTTTACTTGAAACTGGGAAAATATTAAGATATTTATATGAAAAGGGTTCATATTATGAAATGTATTATTTAACTCCACAGGTTTTAAATAGTACTGTAGCTTCAAATGAAATTTACCCTGGAAATCAGCATAGCCAAAGAAGAAATTTTGATAGATTTATAGCTGATATTGTTAAGGGTGCATAATATAAATTTTGGGCTCCACTTTATTATAAGTGGAGTTTTTTTATTTAATATAAATTTTAGGAATTTTTTTTATATATGGACAATATATTTTAATATAGATTTATATTATAACAAAGGGGGAAAATTTATGAAAAGCCAATTAATAAGAGATTTACATTCTGTAAATATTAGGAGACATCCAATAAATAGAAAAAAGTTGGAGTGCTTAAAAACTTCAGAAATAGTCAATATATGGTATGAATATTTTAAAAAAGAATAATAATAAATTGTATATACATATAAGTCGCTTTTGCGGCTTTTTTTATGTTTTTGAAATAAACTTACAAATGAAATGTCAACTTAATAATATAAAATGGTTGACTAAAAATAAATTAAGAATTACAATTTAAGTAAAATTGAGTATTTCAAGGAGATTTCAAAATGATACACAAAATTTGTAAAGATATAAAAAATGGATACGAAATAAGCAAAGAAGAAGCTATAGAACTTTTGAAATATGAAACTAAAGATTTGCTTAAGTATGCAAATGAAATTAGAAATTTCTATTTAAAAAATGAATTTGATATTTGCTCTATAGTTAATGGCAAAAGCGGAAAATGCAGTGAAGATTGCAAGTTTTGTTCACAATCATCTAATCATGAAACTAATATAGAAATATATCCTTTACTAAGTAAAGATAATTTTAAAAATGATGCAATATATCACAAGAAAAAAGGAGTTAAAAGATATTCAATTGTTACATCAGGTAAAAATTTAAGTGAAAAAGAAATTGATAAAATTTGTGAAGTATATAAGTGTATAGTTGATGAGGTTGGTATTGAAACATGTGCATCACATGGGCTATTAGATCAGAATGCTTTGAGTAAACTAAAAAAATCAGGAGTAAAAAGATACCATAATAACCTAGAGACTTCGAGACGATATTTTGAAAAAATTTGTACAACTCATACATATGATGAAAAAATAAACACTATAAAGGATGCACAAAGAGTGGGGATTGAAGTATGTAGTGGAGGGATTTTTGGACTTGGAGAAAGTGAACTAGATAGGATAGAGATGGCCTTTGAATTAAGAAATTTAAATATAAAATCAATTCCATTAAATGTTTTAAATTATATTGAAGGAACAAGTATAAATATAGAAAATCCTATAACAGAAGATGAGTTTTTAAAATCATTAGCTATTTTTAGATTTATAAACCCTAAAAGCTACATAAGGTTAGCAGGAGGAAGAAATTTATTAACAGACTTTGGACGTATTGCATTTGAAGGTGGTGCAAATGCAACTATAACAGGAGATTTACTAACTACATGTGGAAATACAATTTCAAATGATATCAAAATGATTAAATCTTTAGGATTTAAATTATAAGGGGGGATTTGATGAATAGTAAAGGTATATTTATTACAGGTACAGACACAGATGTTGGAAAAACTTATATAAGCGCCATGATAATGAAAAGCTTAGTAAAAAGTAATATAAATGCTACATATTTTAAAGCCGTTTTAAGTGGTGCAGATGAAATAGAAAATAAATTAATTCCTGGAGATGCAAAGTATGTATGTGATATTTCAGGTATTGATTCGAATTATGATGAAATGGTATCCTACACTTTTAAAACAGCAGTTTCACCACACTTAGCATCAGTTATTGAAGATAAAGAAATTAAACTAGAAAAAATAAAATATGATTTTGAGAATTTATCAAATAAGTATGAGTTTATATTAGCAGAAGGAAGTGGAGGTATAGTTTGCCCCATAAAAATTGATGATAATGAATGTATATTATTAGAAGATATAATAAATTTACTAGGCTTTGAGGTATTAGTTGTTGCAAGATCATCTGTAGGTACGATAAATCATACTGTATTAACAGTTAAATACCTTGAAGAAAAAAATATAAAGATAAGAGGGATTATATTAAATGAGTATGATAAAAACAATATAGTTCATGTTGATAATGCGAAAGTTATAGAAAAACTTACTAATATCAATATAGTCGCCTTTATTCCTAAGTATCAAAATGAAAGTGATGATATTAATATTGATTTAGATAAAATATTAGAATAATATTGGGGGATTGAAATGAATTTAGTAGAGAAAGATTTAAAATACATATGGCATCCATGTTCTCAGATGAAAGACTATGAAACTTTTAAGCCAATAGTTATAGAAAAGGGTGAAGGAATATATTTATATGATATAAATGGGAACGAATATATAGACGCTATAAGCTCTTGGTGGTGTAATTTATTTGGACACTCAAATAAAAGGATAAATAATGCTATAAATAATCAAATAAATAAATTAGAACATGTAATATTTGCGAATTTTACACATAAGCCAGCGATAGAACTTTGTGAAAGAATAATAAACTTAGCACCAAATGGTCTGAATAAAGTATTTTTTACAGATAATGGATCGGCATCAGTTGAATGTGCTTTAAAAATGAGTTTTCAATACCATGCTCAAGTTGGAAAAACAAAAAAACAAAAGTTTGTAGCTATAACAGATGCATATCATGGAGAAACTATAGGGGCTCTTTCTGTTGGAGATTTAGACTTATATAGCAAAGTGTACAAGCCTATTATGTTAGATACTAAAAGAGTAGATGGACCAGATTGTTACAGATGTAAATACAATAAAGAAAGAAAAACTTGTGATGCTGAATGCTTTGAAAGTATGGAAGACTATGTAAAAGAAAGCCATGAAGAAATTGCATCAATAATAGTAGAACCTATGTTACAAGGTGCAGCAGGTATGAAAATTTATTCACCTATATACTTAAAAAAACTAAGAAAGTTATGTGATAAGTATGATATACATTTAATCGCAGATGAAATAGCTGTTGGATTTGGGCGTACAGGAAAAATGTTTGCTTGTGAACATGCAAATATAACTCCTGATTTTATGTGTTTATCAAAAGGTTTAACAGCAGGATATGTTCCTATGGCGTTAGTTCTTACTAAAGATAGTATATACAATGCGTTTTATGATGATTACAATACATATAAAGCATTTATGCATAGCCACACATATTCAGGAAATCCTATAGGATGTAGTATAGCAAATGAAGTTTTAAATATATTCGAAGATGAAAATGTATTATATGAGAATGAAGAAAAAGCAAAATATTTTACAAATCTTTTAAATGAAAATTTTAAAGAACATAAAAATGTTGGGGAAATACGTTCTATAGGGCTTATAAATGCAATTGAATTAGTTGAAGATAAAAATCTTAAACTTGGATTTGATTCAGATATTAGAGTTGGATATAAGATATATCAAAAAGCACTTGAAAAAGGTGTGCTATTAAGACCTCTAGGAAATGTAATTTACTTTAACCCTCCATATGTTATAAGTAAAGATGATATGGAAAAAATGGTAAGAGTTTGTAAAGAGACTATGGATGAAGTTTTAGAAAGTTTAAAAGTTGAAGTTTTATAACATAATTAAAAAAGCTGCTTTTGCAGCTTTTTATTTATATTTTATAGGTTCATTGTAAGTTTCACCTTTAGTATCTATTTTTATAGATTTAATAACAAATAATGTACCCTTACTTCCTAAATCTTCTATTTTATAAACTAAATCCATTCCATTTATTACTTTACCAAAACCAGCATATTTTCCATTAAGATGAGGAGCAGATTTAGTAATTATAAAAAATTGGCTACCTCCACTGTTTTTAGATTGACTTCTAGCCATAGATAAAACACCCTCTGTATGTTTTAAATCATTCCTAAAATTATTTTTATTAAATTCTCCTTCTATTGAATAACCTGGTCCACCCATACCTGATCCCTCAGGGCATCCACCTTGAATAACAAAATTTTTTACGATCCTATGAAAAGTTAAATTATCATAAAAATTATTGTTTGCCAAAGAAATAAAATTATTTACTGTGTTTGGAGCAATATGAGGATAAAGCTCAGCTTCAATCACCCCTATATTTTCTACATCAATATAGGCTATAGGAAGTTCATCTGGAGCCTCTATCATTTCATTTTTAAATTCTTTTTTGAATCCACCGAAACATCTAAATATTTTTGAGAAAAAATTACTATCAGTACTCATTAAATCACCTTCCAAATTAGTTATAGTTTAGATTATATCATACAAGCTATAATTGGTTTGCAATAAATAACAATAAATGTATAAAGAACAAATGTTTGGCTATAATTGAAATATAAATCGATTGAAGTGATAGGAGGAAAATAAAATGAATAGTGTTATATTAGTTGGAAGATTAACTAAAGATCCAGAGGTTAAATATGTAGGAGAAAAGAGTATACTTGTCACAAATTTTACATTAGCTGTTGATAGAAAATCAAAAAAAGAAAGTAAGGGACAAAAAACAGATTTTATAAGAATTGAAGCTTGGAAAGAAGCTGCAGATATATGTGCAAATAAAATTAAAAAAGGAAATTTAGTATCTGTAAAAGGAGAACTTAGAATAGATGAATATTTAGATAAAGAAGAAAATAGAAGATACAGTACTAAAATTACTACTTATAATGTTACTTTATTAGAACATAGTAAAAAACAAGTAAATGGAATTGACATATTTGAAGGTGAAAAAGTTAATATGGATGAAGCTATGCTTCCATTTTAGATAAAAAAGTACTTAATTTGTTATTGAAATTACAAAAATTTCATATAACAAATTAAGTACTTTTTTGAGAGATAAATTATTTTGTTATACTAATTGACTATTAGATTAAGGATATTTAAGATCATAAAATTTTTTATTTGAAAAATTAAAAAATATTTAATCACACAAAGTATATAAGTTATATAATTATATTAAAAATAAACTAATTTAAATAAATAAAGGGAGATGGTATAATGAAAAGGTTAGATTTTATTTATGATAGAGTTAGTATAAGAAGTTATAAGGAAGAGGAAATTCCTAAAGAAGATATTATTGAAATAATTAAAGCAGGAACTTATGCACCTTCCGGAAAAAATCTTCAAAATTGGCACTTTGTAGTAGTAACAGATAAAGAAAAAGTAAAAGCAATTGCAAACATTGTTGAAAAAAAGGGACTTGATTTATCAGCAAAAATTTGTGATGAAGAAGCTAGAGATTCATTTAGAAAGATGTTACCATATTATACAGTATTTAAAAATGCACCTATATTAATACTAGTATATGGTAGTGATTATCCAAATAGTGAATATAATGTACTAAATTTAATCGGTGCAAATAAAGAAGAAAAGAAAAAAGCTTTATTTTCAGATCCTGGAATACAAAATATAGGCGCGGCTATGGAAAATATATTATTGGCAGCTAGTGCATTAGGTTATGGAACATGTTGGATGGCTGGACCGAATTTTGCTAGAGAAGAAATAAAAAGTTGTATTGGATTTAAAAAAGAAGGATTTGAATTGGTATGCATGACTCCATTAGGGGTACCAAGTGATAAAAAACATCCAAGACCAAGTAGAAAGCCTATAGAAGAAGTACTTTCTTTTATAGATTAAAATAAATATAGACAAAAGATTAGGAGCGATAAGTATGAGCAATAGTTTAGATATATCATATTCGTTTGGATATGTATACGATAAAAGCAAATTAATAGTAATGTACCCAGTTGGAGCAAATACCATACCTAAAGATGAGTATGAAATGGAAGTTGAGGTAGCGTTTTTAGAGGATGGTATAGAAAGAGCATTTGAAGAAGCTGATATAATTGAGGCAAATGAAACTATAAAACCACTTGAAACATTTTTAATGAAGCCAAATAAAATTATTCCTTTTGTAAGTAGTATAAAAGATAGTGAAACTAAAGATGAATTAAATAATTTATTAAATGATTTTGATAAGGAATATGAAATAAAGCTAAATTATATAAAAAAAGGTTATGAGATTTGTGATATATATGATGTATTTCAAAATGTGGTAAAGTATATACCAACAGAAAACATAGAAAATTTAAATATTTTAAAAATAAATGAAAAAAACTTTGATATAGAGAATTTCATAAAAACAACAAGGGAGTCTTTAGATGAAGCTATAGATAAAGAATATATACCATCTATAATGAGAAAAAGCTCACTTACAGATAGACTTTTTGTAAAAGAGGAAAAACAAACATTAAATAAAGAGAATCTTAATAAAGAAGATATATTAAATACATTAGCAAATAATAGTCTATATGTTATATTTGGAGTAGATTCAAGTTCGTATTCTCAAGGTATATTATGTGCAAATGGAGAAACTATAACAGAATTAGATTGTGATATGGGAGATTTGGAAATTTCTCAAATTAGAGACTTTGGATATATAATAGAAAAAACTAACGGTGAGCTTTGTTTTAAGATAGCAAACTTTAACGATGAGGCAGCTAATAATCAGAAAATAGCTCAAGTAGTTGATTACAGTGGTATATTTAAAGTGATGATGATAAACTTTGTAAATAAGTTTGTAAAATAAGGCCTATTATATAGGTCTTATTTTACGCAATTGACTGCTTGGATTTTAAAAAAGTCTAATTTAAAACAAAGTAAGTGATAATAAGGAAAAATTGGTAAACTTGCGATAATATAGTATATATGATAAAATTCAGATGTTAATTTAATCTTAATAAAGACAGGTGATAAAATGCTTAATGAAACAAAAGAATTATTAAAAAACTTCTATGGTTTAGACGATGAAATATTCAACCTATCAAATGAAGTTATGGAAGATATTAAAAGTAGATTTGAAGAAATAAAAGAAACAAGAGAATATAATCAATATAAAGTTTTAAAAGCTATGCAAGAGTCTAATTTAAGTGATAATCACTTTAACTGGACGACTGGATACGGATATAACGATATAGGTCGTGAAAAAATTGAAGAAATATATTCAAAAGTTTTCAATGCAGAAGATGCTATAGTAAGACCTATTATTGTTAATGGAACTCATGCATTAACACTTTGTGTACAAGGTATAGTAAGACCAGGAGATGAAATATTATCTGTAACTGGAAAACCATACGATACACTAGAGGGTGTAATTGGTATTAGAGAAGAAAAAGGATCTTTAAAGGAATTTGGAGTTACATATAATCAAGTAGACTTTTTAGAAAATGGAGAAGTTGACCTTGAAGGAATAAAAGAAAAAATTAATGATAAAACAAAACTTGTTATGATCCAAAGATCAAAAGGATATTCATGGAGAAAATCTTTAACTATAGAAGATATAAAAGAAGTTATAGAAACTGTAAAAAGTGTTAAACCAGAAGTTATAGTAATGGTAGATAATTGCTATGGTGAATTTATAGAGACTAAAGAGCCTACAGATGTAGGTGCAGATATAATGGCAGGATCACTTATAAAAAATCCAGGTGGAGGACTTGCTTTAACTGGAGGATATATAGTTGGTAAAAAAGAATTAGTAGAACTTATATCATATAGACTTACATCTCCTGGTATAGGAAAAGAGTGTGGACTTACATTTGGTACGAGTAGAACTGTTTTACAAGGGTTCTTTATGGCTCCATATGTAGTTTCACAAGCTTTAATGGGAGCTATATTCTGTTCTAGAATGTTTGAAAAATTAGGTTATGATGTCCTACCAAAGTATGATGATCTAAGAAGTGATATTATACAATGTGTAAGATTAAATAGTGCAGATGAGGTTATAGCTTTCTGTCAAGGTGTTCAAGCAGCAGCTCCAGTTGATTCATTTGTTAAACCAGAGCCGTGGGCAATGCCAGGATATGATAGTGAAGTTATAATGGCTGCAGGAGCATTTATTCAAGGTTCATCTATAGAATTAAGTGCAGATGCACCTATAAAGCCTCCATATAACGTTTATTTCCAAGGTGGATTAACATTTGATCACTCAAAAATGGGAACTTTAAAGGCATATCAATACATGAAAAAGAATAAATAAAAAAACCCTCAGAAATGAGGGTTTATTTTTTATAGTCTATTAATTTTCCTTCATATAAATCTTTATGTGTTATATTTAGGTTAAATTCTTTTGATAAAATACGTATAGCAGCTAATTCATTGTTAGTAACTATAGAAACTGTATCACCTGTATTGTTTCCTCTACCAGTTCTACCACTTCTATGTATATATTCATTGTTACTAACAGGGAAATCTAAGTTAAAGACATGTGTTACATCTTTAATATCAAGTCCTCTAGCTGATAAATCAGAAGAAACTAATACTTTAGCTTTTCCTGTTCTGAATTTGTATAAAGCATTTTTTCTATCTTCTTTACTCATGCTACCGTATATACATACAGAATTTCTGTTATGGAAGTTTAGCTTATCGTTTATTATCTCTATGCTTTCTTCGTCATTTACAAATACTATAGATTTTTTTGGGTTAAGAGCAGCTAAAGACTTTCTAAGATATTTGAATTTATCTCTTTTATCACAAGATAAATACATATGATTTATATTTTTATTAGCACTTACTTTAGGTTCAGTTTTTATTACTTTAGGTTCTTTCATTATTTCACTTAATATTTTTATGCACTTATCATTAGCACTAGCAGAAAATGCTAATAATTGTCTATCTCTAAGCGTGCATTTTATTATATCTTTAACTGTATTTACATTTTTTGATGAAAGAAGACTATCTACTTCATCTAAAACGATTGTTTTTACATTATGAACTTTTAATTTCTTTTGTTTTACTAAATCAAGAATTCTACCTGTAGTACCAACTACTATATGAGGTTTTGTACTTTTTATGTTTTTTATCTGTTTTTGGATATTAACTTCGCCTATTAGAGGTAGTGTAGTTACTTCTATAGTTGAGTTTGTAGCAAGTAATTTGACTTGATCTACTATTTGCATAACTAATTCATGAGTTGGAGCTAAAACTATAACTTGAGTTTCTCTTTTTGAAGTATCTATCTTTTCAAATAGAGGAAGTAAATAAGCTAATGTTTTTCCACTTCCAGTTTCTGATTGAATTATTAAATCTGTATGATTTTTTATATCATCATAAACTAGTGATTGAATTTTATTTAAATTGTTTATACCTTGCATTTGTAAGGCTTTAACTAGATTAGAATCTAAATTAATATCTTGAGGTTTATTCATTTTTTACTCCTTTTTTATATATTATGTTTAAATTAGATTTATAGTATAACACTAATTTAAACATAATTCAAAAGTATTAATTAAAGGTAAATAAATTTGAATTAGTATATATAGTTGTAATATAATATAAACTATGAAAATCAAAAAGGAGCATAATATGATGAGCAACAAAGTTGAGGAAATTTTATTGAGATTAATTTTATGGAGAGAGGTTTTATATATACCTGCTTATACTTTAATGTATGATTATGCGAATAAATTTTTTTGGATAGTAGTTATAATAGATAGAATTATAAACTTATCAATAATTGCAAAAAACATAGATATAGATGAATTGTTTGATAAACTCTTAACTTCATATAAAGATAAGAAGTCTGAAAGTTTAACTAAATTAGGTATATTTACTATAATAACAACACCTATACTGTACATATTAACGCTTATAAATAATCAAAAACTATTTTTCATATTAATTATTTTAGAAATTGCTGACTTTATAGTAATCAAAATTTTAGATGATAACTGTAAAATAATCAAAAAAAATAAATAATTAAATAAGAAAAGAAGCACAATAACATTAAATATTGAAATTATAGAGGTGAAATTGTGCGTAAAATAATAAATATATTTGCTTTAGCTATAACTATTGTGTATTTATTTACAGGAAGTGCAAAAGCACTTAATTATTATGATTTGTACTTTCAAAAAACAGATGATAAAATAATAAAAGGAAGTTATGAAGAGTTAAATACAAATTTAAATTATGAGACAATTTATAATGTTAACTTAAACAAAGACGAACAAGATGCTATAAATTATGAAATAAAAACTAATATATTTAAAGGGATAAACATAAACAATAAAGATATTGAAAGTAAATATAATGAAGGTTATGTAAAGGTAAGGCCTGTATATAGAGAAATAAAAGGCGATATTATAAAAGATTATAAAACTTGGAATGATAAAAAAGAAATAGTTATAAAAATGCCTATTGATATAGAGTTTATAAAATAGGAAAGGGTATCTGTAGAAGATACCCTTATTTTTATTTTTTATTAAAAATATCTATGAAAATATCAGAATATCCATGTGCTTTCAAACTTTCAATCATCTCTTCTGCATAAACTCTATTATTAAATGAACCACAAACTACTCTATAAAAGACATTAGAATCTTCTACTGGAGGATTAGTAGGTTTTGTATTTGGAGCAGGATTTTCAGTTTTAAATTCTACACCTACATATTTACATATTCCTTTAGCAACTGCAAGTGCAAATGTATCTTGATCTTCTCTTAGGAGCTTAGCATCAAGTTCATTATCTATGAAAGCAAGTTCAATCAGACAAGATCTCATACTACTTTTTCTTAAAACATAGAAGTTTGCAGTTTTAACACCTCTATTTTTAGTGTAAGCTTTTGTCTTTAGAATTTCCGCATGTATACAATTAGCTAAATCGTTAGTTTTATCAGTATAACTGTAAGTTTCAACACCGCTAGCTGAGTTATTAAATGAATTACAATGTATTGAAACATAGCAATCGGCACTCCACTTATTAGCAGCAGAAGTTCTTCCATCTAAAGAAAGTGTAGAATCATCAGTTCTACTTAGTTTTACCTCAAGATTTTGCTTTTTTAACAATGATTCAACTTTTTTAGCTACTGATAAATTTATATTTTTTTCAAGTAAATTGTTAATACCTACAGCACCACTATCAATACCACCATGGCCTGGATCTATAAAAATTTTTTTACTCATAATTACCTCCTTGAAAGCACATTTGTACATAATGTACTAAAATATATTATGAAACACAATTAATTTTGGTTCAAATAAATATGTATATTTTATTTATTGAGAAAAATTTTATTTTTAAAAAAAATCAGAATATATGTTTAAATAAAAATTTGTTGGGGTAAATAATAAATGCTAGCAAATTAATATTAAAAAATTTGGAGGACATTAAAAATGAAAGCATTTGTAGATAAAGATATATGTATAGGGTGTGGAGCATGTACAGGTATATGCCCAGAAGTATTTGATATGGATGATGATGGACTGGCAATAGCTATAAAAGACGAATTAAAAAGTGAATTAGAAGATAGTGCGGTAGAGGCTCAAGATGGATGTCCTGTAAGTGCTATAATAATAGAATAATAATTTTTGATAAAAAGGCTATCTTATAAAAGAGATAGCTTTTTTTAGTTGTAAAACAAGTGTTGATAATTGTACGAATATGGTTATAAAAATCGAAATATAGTATAATAGTGCCTATGCGAAAAAATGGAACAGATTGAATGGAGGACTGATATGAAAAAAAATAAATTGATAAAAAAATTTACTATATTTGTTCTAATAATGATATTTTTTGGTGTTAATCTAGATTTAGCATATGCATACAATGATATGAGCTTTAAAAATATAACCATTGAGGATGGACTGTCTCAATCTTCTGTAAACACTTTATATCAAGATAAAACTGGATACATGTGGATAGGAACTAATGATGGACTCAATAGATATAATGGATATGATTTTAAAGTATACTCATATAATGACAAATACAAAAACAGCATAAGCAATAACTTTATTATAGATGTTACAGAAGATGGAAGTGGAAATATATGGGTAGGAACAGCTAATGGATTAAGTAAAATAAATTTAAAAAATGGAAATATAAGTAATTATTTAGATGGAAATGATAATGGTAATTTATCACATTATAATATCCGAAATGTTTTAGTAACTAAAGATAATAGCATTATAGTTGCAACATCAAATGGATTAAATTTATATGATAAAGAAAATGATAAATTTGAAAGAGTGCTAAGTAATAAAAATCAGTTAACGAATCAAGTTATAAATTCATTAACTGAGGATGAAAAAGGGAATATATGGATAGGAACAGATAGTGGCATAGATAAATATGATAAAAATCTGAAAAATAGAGTTAAGTTTTATGAAAATAACGGTAAAAATTCTGTAAGCGAAAGTAGTATAAATAAACTTTATTATGAAAATGAAAATATATGGATAGGGACAAGTAATTCAGGATTAATTAAAATCAATCTAAAAAATGATGAAGTTACTAGATATAAAAATAATTCAGATAATAAAAATTCATTACCAGGAAATCGTGTAAATGACATTATGAAGGACAGTAGAGGTAATCTATGGATTTGCACGAACCAAGGCCTAGCTAAATACAATTATAAAGTTAATAATTTTACCACATATACAAATAAAATATATGATAAAACTAGTCTTATAGATAATGATGCAATTAGTATAATTGAAGATAAAAGCGGATTAATATGGGTAGGAACATATGCAGGGATAAGTATGTTTGATCCAGATAATGAAATCCAGCACTATAAAACTAATCCATCCGATGAAAATTCTATAAATAACAATTTGATACAAGGTATATATGAAGATAATGAAGATCTTTTATGGGTAGGAACAAACTCAAAGGGAATTAATATAATAGATAGAGAAAAAAGTATAGTTAGAAGAATAGATAAAGAACACAATGAGTTTACTTTAAGTGACTACTCTATAAATGATATAACTGGAAAAGAAAATTATATATATATAGCAACTGACAATGGTTTAAATGTATTAAATAAAAAAACAAAAAAAGTTGAAAAATATTTTAAAGAAGATAATATTGCAAACAATAATATTAAAGAATTATTTTTAGATAAACGTGGGTATTTATGGATAGGAACCATTGATGGGATCAGCGTATTGAATACGAATGATAATACCATTAAAGATTATACTTACGTACTGAAAAAAATTAATAAAAATGATACATATGTATCTTCCATATATGAAGATGAAAATGGGTACATTTATATAGGACTTTTTTTACAAGGAGGACTTATAAGATTAAATTTAGATACACATGAACATGAAGTTTATAAAGTAGATAATAGTAAAGGTGGCAATATAAGTAGTAATAGTATAAAAGATATAAAAGAAGATTTGCATGGTAATATATGGATAGGAACTAGATATGGGTTAAATAAATTCAATCCTAAAGATAAAACTTTTAAAGTTTACACAACTAAAGAGGGGTTACCCAATAATACTGTGTATGGAATTTTGTTTGATAAAAAAAATAATCCGTGGGTTAGCACTAACTTAGGAATAGCTAAATTAGATATAAAAAGTGACAAATTCCAGACATTAGGAGTTGCTGATGGATTGCAAAGTAATGAGTTTAACAGCAATGCATCTTATGAAAATAAAAAGGGAGAGTTTTTCTTTGGTGGAATAAATGGATTAAATGTCTTTTATCCTGAAGATATAAAAAAATCAAACTTTGTTGGGAATGTTGAATTTGATGAATTTAATATAAATGGGAAAAATTACAAAGATATAAGTGGGAAAAAATTTGCTAGTTATGAGAATAATATAAGTATAAGCTTTTTTTTAACTTCGTATAAAGATGTAAAAAAGACTCAATATTATTACAAACTAGAACATAAAAATAATCCATTAAACCTATATTCTAGAAAAAATAGTGAGTGGAATATAACTTATGATAACACTATTGTATTTAGCGATTTAGACCCTGGAAATTATAAATTAAAAGTAGTTGCTAGGAATGACAATGGAAATTTTAGTGAACAAAGTAGTATTAACTTTATAATAAGAAAACCTTGTTGGATAAGTAATATAGCTTTAGCTATATATGCGGTAATAATAATAATAGTAATTTATATGAGTATAAATAGAATGAAAAAATTAGATAGACTTGTAGAAAAAAGAACTTATCAACTAAAAAATGAAATGGAAAAAAATAATAATCTTTTGAATAAAGTTATTATATTAGAAAAAAATAAAAATAATTATTTTGTAAATTTATCTCATGAATTAAGAACTCCTTTAAATGTAATAAATAGTACAAGGCAACTTATAAGTGAGCTTAATAAAAAGCAACAAGGAATAAGTAAGGAAAAAATAAGTCATTACATGGATGTTATAGATAAAAATTCAAAACGACTTTTAAATCTTATTAACAATATAATAGATAGCACTAAATTACAAAATGGGCAGTATATAGTTCAATTACAAAACAATGATATAGTTTATATTGTTGAAGAAACAGTTTTAGGACTAAGAGATTTCATAGAAAATAAAGGTATTGAGTTTATAATAGACCCTGAAATTGAAGAGAAAATAATAGAATGTGATAAGTATGAAATTGAAAGATGTATAGTTAATTTAATTGGAAATGCAGTTAAATTTACACCAAGAGGTGGAAAGATAGAAATAAAAATAAAAGATTTAAACGATAAAGTAATGATAAGTGTAAAGGATAGTGGAATTGGCATTGAAAAAAAATTCCATGAATCGATATTTAATAGATTTAACCAAGTTGTGGATGCTAATTCAGAGGTCAAAGGAGGAAGTGGTTTAGGATTAACAATTACTAAACAAATTATAGATCTACATAGTGGGACTATATATGTTAAAAGTGAAGTTGGAAAGGGTAGCGAATTTGTTATAATTTTACCTGAAAAAGTTAAATAAAAAAGAACTCCCCAGAGTTCTTTTTTATTTAATCTAATCTAGCTTGACTATTATATTAGTAAGCTGAGAAACTAAATCTTGCATTTGGATTAAATCATCATTTGAAAGCGTTGACAATTTAGTGAAAAGAGACTCCTTTAGTCTTCTTTTATGTTCAGCTGATATGTCTAAAGCTTTTTGTGTTAACGCTATTCTGACAATTCTTCTGTCATTAGGATCTTCAGTTCTTTGAACTAGGTCGTCTCTTAAAAGTTTATCTATAATAGGCGTCATATTTGGCTTAGATATTTCTAAGTTAGAAGCTATATCTGATATAGATGAAGATCCGTTATTAAGTAAATAAAATATAACCTTAACATGTGATGGAGGAAGAGGTGAACATTTAACCATTTTATCTTGATTAAACACTTTATTATTCAGTTGAATTAACAAGCTAAATAATGCATCAGATGTTTTAGTTAAATCTTTTTTATCCATATAAAATCTCCTTTAACCTGTAATTATATTACTATTATAAACTAAAATAAAATTTTATACAATTTAAAAAAGTTATTGACTTATAATAATTATAAAAATATAATAATTATTAAAACATAACTATTAAAATCTAAAAGGGAGAAGTAGCAAAATGATTAAGTTAATTAAACATTTAAGAAACTCAGTCGGTTCTGTAGTACTTATAGTTGGACTGTTAACGATTCAAGCTATATGTGATTTATCATTACCTGATTACACATCTAATATAGTAAATATTGGTATCCAACAAAATGGTATTGAAAATGCAGTTCCAGAAGTTATAAGAGAGAGCGAACTAAATAATCTTACTATCTTTATGAGTGACAAAGACAAAAGTGAAGTAATGAAACATTATGACTTACTTGATAAGGGTGAGTTTAAAGATATTAAGATTAATGAAAAAGTATATAAGCTTAATACAAATGATAAAGAAGTAATAGATAAGTTAAACCCTATAATGTCAAAATCTATTATGATAGTATCTGGTATAGAAAAAAACAAGACTCAAATTGTAAAACAAATGACACCACCGGGAGTTCCTGTTAATCCTAATATGGATATAATGGCTACTTTTAAGTCTATGCCTAAAGATTCTTTAAAGCAAATAGAATCTAAGTTTGATGAAAAAGTTGATAAAATGCCAGAAAGTATGGTAACTCAAGGTGCTATAGGATATGTAAAAGGTGAATACAAAGCAATGGGAATAAATGTAGATAAACTTCAAACTAACTACATATTCAAAACTGGTGCGATAATGTTAGGAGTAGCCTTAATAAGTATGCTAGCTACAGTTGCAGTTGGATACTTAGGTGCTAGAGTTGCAGCAAAGCTTGGTAGAAACTTAAGAAAAGATGTATTCCATAAAGTAATTTCATTCTCTAATAAAGAAATGGATGAATTCTCGACTGCATCTTTAATAACTCGTAGTACAAATGATATACAACAAGTACAAATGCTAATGGTAATGTTACTTAGAATTGTATTTTATGCACCTATACTTGCTTTAGGTGGAGTTATAAAAGTATTAGGAACTGATACTTCTATGGCTTGGATAATAGGTGTTGCAGTTCTTGCAATAATATCTGTAGTATTAGTTTTATTTGCATTAGTTATGCCTAAGTTTAAATCTGTTCAAAAGCTTGTTGATAAGGTAAACTTAGTAACTCGTGAAATGCTTACAGGAATGTTAGTAATAAGAGCATTTGGTACTGAAAAGCATGAAGAAAAAAGATTTGATAATGCAAACACTGATTTAATGAAAACTAATTTATTTGTCAATAGAACTATGTCTATGATGATGCCAACTATGACTCTAATAATGAACTTAATTACTATATTAATAGTATGGAATGGTGCTCATCGTGTTGATTCAGGAAATATGCAAGTTGGAGATATGATGGCATTTATACAATATACTATGCAAATCATAATGGCATTCTTAATGATATCAATGGTATCTATGATATTACCACGTGCTATAGTTTCTATGGATCGTATAGATGAAGTTATAAGCAAAGATGTAAATATAAAAGATAAGAAAAATACTAAAGAATTTGATGAAAATAAAAAAGGTATAGTTGAATTTAAGAATGTAAGTTTCAGATATCCTAATGCAGAAGAAGATGTTTTAAGAAATATAACATTTACTGCAAAACCAGGGCAAACTACGGCGTTTATAGGAAGTACAGGATCAGGAAAATCAACTCTTATAAACTTAATACCTCGTTTCTATGATGTAACAGAAGGTGAAATATTAGTAGATGGTATAGATGTAAAAGATGCTAGTCAACATAATTTAAGAGATAGAATTGGATATGTACCTCAAAAAGGAGTTTTATTCTCAGGCGACATAGACTCTAACTTAAGATATGGTAACCAAAGTGCTACGGATGAAGAAGTTAGAAAAGCAGCGGAGATAGCACAAGCTTTAGAGTTTATAGAAACTAAACCTGATAAGTTTGAAAGTGAAATTTCACAAGGTGGTACAAATGTTTCAGGAGGTCAGAAACAAAGACTTTCAATAGCTAGAGCAATAGCTAAAAATCCAGAAATATATATTTTTGATGATAGTTTCTCTGCTCTAGACTTAAAAACAGATGCAGCACTTAGAAAATCACTAAAAGAAGAAACTGGAGATTCTACAGTACTTATAGTGGCTCAAAGAATAAGTACGATATTAAATGCTGACCAAATAATAGTACTTGACCAAGGTAGTATTGTAGGAATTGGAAAACATGAAGAACTTCTTAAAAATTGTGAAGTGTACAAAGAAATTGCCCAATCACAACTTTCAAAGGAGGAACTTGACAATGAGTAATAAAAAGCAATCTACTCCTAAAATGGGCGGACCTATGGGAGGAATGAGAGGAACAGAAAAAGCAAAAGATTTTAAAGGAACAATGAAAAATCTTTTTAATTATTTAAAGCCTTA
The DNA here is from genome assembly GCF_019916025.1 of Paraclostridium bifermentans. Classification (NCBI taxonomy): domain Bacteria; kingdom Bacillati; phylum Bacillota; class Clostridia; order Peptostreptococcales; family Peptostreptococcaceae; genus Paraclostridium; species Paraclostridium bifermentans. Next base: position 1,330,838 of record NZ_CP079737.1, read on the forward strand.
TAGAATATCTATATTTATAGTGGTTATATTTGCAATAGGAAGTTCAGCATTTTCTATAGTAGGACCTAAGGTATTAGGTAAAGCTACTACTGAGATATTTGAAGGACTTATTAGAAAAGTTAGCAATCAAGGCAATGCAGGCATAGATTTTACTTATATAAGTAAAGTGCTTTTGATTTTATTAGGACTATATGTAATAAGTGCGTTATTCTCATTTGTTCAATCATTTATAGTTTCTGGAATATCTCAAAAGGTTTCATATAAATTGAGAAAAGAAATTTCAGAAAAAATAAACCGTATGCCACTTAAGTATTTTGATAAAAGAACACATGGTGAAGTACTATCAAGAGTTACAAATGATATAGATACGTTAAGTCAAAACTTAAATCAAATTATGACTCAAATTATTACTGCTGTTACAACAGTAATAGGGGTTCTTATAATGATGTTATCTATAAGTTGGCAAATGACTATAGCTTCACTATTAATATTACCTATATCTATGATAATAATAGGTTTTATTGTTAAGAACTCACAAAGCCACTTTAAATCTCAACAAAAATATTTAGGGCATGTTAATGGTCAAGTTGAAGAAACTTATGGTGGACACAATATAGTTAAAGCATTCAATAGAGAAGATGCAGCTATAGCAGAGTTTAATGAGTTAAATGATAAGTTATATGAATCTGCATGGAAATCTCAATTCCTATCTGGAATGATGATGCCGATGATGACGTTTATAGGTAACTTAGGTTATGTTTTAGTATCTATATTAGGTGGATACTTTACTATAAAGAAAACTATTCAAGTTGGGGATATACTTTCATTTATACAATATGTAAGAAGTTTTAACCAACCAATAGCTCAAACTGCACAAGTTGCAAATATAATGCAATCTATGGCAGCAGCAGCAGAAAGAGCATTTGAATTTTTAGAAGAAGAAGAAGAAATCCAAGTAAGTGATCATCCAGTTAGCGTTGAAAATATCAAAGGGGATGTTTCTTTTGATCATGTTAACTTTGGATATTCTGAAGATAAAATAATAATAAATGACTTTACAACAAATATAAAAGCAGGACAAAAAGTAGCTATAGTTGGGCCTACTGGTGCTGGTAAAACTACAGTTGTAAAATTATTAATGCGTTTTTATGATGTAAATAAAGGTGCTATACTGATAGATGGTAAAAATATAAATGATTTTAACAGAGCCGACTTACGTAGCTTATTTGGAATGGTTTTACAAGACACATGGCTATTTAATGGTAGCATAATGGAAAACATAAGATACTCTAAGCTTAATGCTACTGATGAAGAGGTTATAGCGGCATCTAAAGCAGCTCATGTGCATCACTTTGTAAAAACTCTTCCAGCAGGATATAGCATGGAATTAAATGAAGAAGCTAGTAACGTATCTCAAGGTCAAAAGCAACTTTTAACTATAGCTCGTGCGATTTTAGCAGATCCTAAAATACTTATATTAGATGAAGCTACTAGTTCAGTTGATACTCGTACAGAAGTTTTAATACAAAAAGCTATGGAAAATCTTATGGAAGGTAGAACAAGCTTTATAATAGCTCATAGATTATCAACTATAAAAGATGCAGATTTAATACTAGTTATGAAAGATGGAGATATAATTGAACAAGGAAGCCATGAAGAATTATTAAAAGATGATGGATTCTATGCATCTTTATATAATAGTCAATTTGAAGACTGTGAATAAGTTTTCCAAGTTGATAATAAACATATTGTAAAGTAATTACAATTATGTTAAAATTAAGGTAACATTAGTAAATGTTAAATTTTTTTACAAGGTTTTAGGAGGATTCCAAAATGATGAATGGAACAGTTAAATGGTTTAATAATGAAAAAGGATTTGGATTTATATCTGTAGAAGGTGGAGATGACGTATTCGTACATTTCTCAGCTATACAAAGAGATGGATTCAAATCATTAGAAGAAGGTCAAGCAGTTAACTTTGAGATAGTTGAAGGAGCAAGAGGACCTCAAGCTGCTAACGTAACAATAGCAGAATAATTGAGTTTATAATATATAAAACACAATTAAGAAATTAAAACTAGAGAGTTTTCTCTAGTTTTTTTTATTGTTAATGAGGTTCATGTAACGGTTTTGTTACATATGCGTAATCAATTTGTTACAGGGGTATGATAAAATATGTAAAATAGGCAGGAAAAAGTAGGAATAATTTGTATTTATGACAGAAGGAGAAATTTTATGTGTGGACACGTTTTTTTATATAGTAAAAAAGGAAATGTTGATGAGGCTTTATTAAGCGAATTAACTGAAAAAATTAATCATAGAGGACCTGATGATACAGGATTATTTGTAAAAGATAATGTAGGGTTTGGATTTAAAAGACTTAGTATAATTGATTTATCTCATGGACATCAACCATTTAGTAAAAAAGAGAGTACGATAATATTTAACGGGGAAATCTATAACCATGAAGAGTTAAGAGATGAACTTATAGCTAAAGGTCATGAGTTTAAAACAGGATCAGATACAGAAGTATTACTTACTTCTTATTTAGAATATGGAAAATCAGCTGTTAAAGATTTTAGAGGAATGTTTGCATTTGTAATTTATGATGAGAACACAGATACTATATTTGGAGCTAGAGATCATTTTGGTATAAAGCCATTATACTACACTGAAAATGATGAATATATAGCATTTTCATCAGAATATAAAGCTTTAATGCCAATAGTAAATGACAAAAATGTAGATGATAAAAGCTTACAAAATTATTTATCATTCCAATATGTTCCAAGATATAATACTATGATGGAAGGAATCAAAAAAGTACCTAACGGAACTTGTTTTACAATTGAAAATAATCAAATAAGATTTGAAAAATATTTTGAACCTAGATTTACAAATGAAAAAGAAGTTACAAAAGAAGATATATACAATATATTAGACGATTCTGTAAAGCATCATATGATATCTAATGTTGAAGTTGGAACATTTTTATCAGGTGGAATAGACTCAACTATAATTGCTGCATTAGCATCAAAAATAAATCCTAAAATAAAATCTTTCTCTGTAGGATTTGAAGTAGACGGATACAATGAATTAAGTGTTGCAAAGAAAAGTGCAGATGCATTAGGAATTGAAAACATACAAATAAGAGTAACTCAAGAAGATTATATAAAAGCACTTCCTAAAGTAATCTATAGTTTAGATGATCCATTAGCAGATCCATCATGTGTTGGAATATACTTCTTATCAAAAGAGGCTAGAAAACATGTAACTGTAGTATTATCTGGAGAAGGAGCTGATGAGTTCTTTGCAGGTTACAATATATACAAAGAATATGAAGCTGTTAAGCCATTTTTAGGATTATCTAAAGGGTTAAAGCAAACTTTAAATAAAATATTTACAAAAATGCCAGAACTAAGAGGTAAAAACTACTTAGTTAGAGCAACTACACCTTTAGAAAAAAGATATATAGGAAATGCTAAAATATTTGAAAATAATGAAGTAAAGAGTATAATAAATAAGTATGATGATAATAACACATATAGTAAAGTAGTTAGAGATTTATATAGAGATTGCAAAAGAAAAAGTTATGACTATGTAACAACTATGCAAGATATAGATATAAATACATGGTTAGAAGGCGATATTTTACTAAAAGGTGATAAAATGTCAATGGCATCATCTATAGAACTTAGAGTACCATTTTTAGATAAAGAAGTATTTGAAGTTGCTAGACATTTAAGATTAGATCAAAAAATAAGCAATAAGAATACAAAAGTTTTACTAAGAGAAGCATTTAAAGATGTAGTACCTCAACATATGGTAGAAAAGAAAAAATTAGGATTCCCAACACCTATAAGAGTTTGGTTAAAAGATGATTTAGGTAAATATGTAAGAAGTATAATAACTGAATCAAAAACGGATGATCTTATAAATAAAGAGTATGCTATAGGTTTATTAGATGAACATATAAAAGGAAATAAAGATAACTCAAGAAAAGTTTGGACAATATTTGTATTCTGTTTATGGCACCAAATATTTATAGAAGGAAAAAATATAGATTCTTTATAAACGAAAGAAGGATGTAGATATGAAGAAGATATTAATAGTTGAAGATGAAGAAAATATATCGGATATACTATCTTATTCTCTAAGAAAAGAAGGTTATGAAACTAAAATAGCAGATACTGGAAAGTATGCTATTGAACTTGTATCAAGTTTCAGGCCAAACTTAATTATATTAGATTTAATGCTCCCAGATATGAATGGTCTTGATATCTGTAGGAATGTAACAACTAATTTCTCTATACCTATAATAATGTTGACTGCAAAGTCAGATACTATAGACAAAGTTTTAGGCTTAGAATTAGGCGCGGATGATTATATAACTAAGCCATTTAATATAAGAGAAGTAGTTGCAAGAGTTAAGTCTATATTTAGAAGAATAAGCTTATTAGAAGACAATATTAAATCAGATATAGAAGTTGTTAAATTAGCAAATGGCTTAGAAATAAACAAAAAAGAAATGAAAGTTAGATTAGATAATGAAATTATTCATTTAACAAGTAAAGAATACGAACTTCTTTTATATTTTGTGGAGAACATAAACACAGTACTAAACAGGGCTCAATTACTAGATAATATATGGGGTATAGACTTTGAGTGTGAAAGCAGAACTGTAGATACCCATATACAAAGACTTAGAAAAAAACTAGGTGATTACAATTGTATAGAAACTGTAATTGGAGCGGGGTATAAGTTATCTGGACAAAAAATATAAATATGAAAAACTCCATAACCAACAAAATAATGTTATTTTTCTTAGTTATAATATTTTTTGTTATATTTTCTATAGTTATTTATAGCAACTCAGTACTTAATAATGTAGTAGAGTATTTAATTGATAATGAAATTAAAGATACAACTAAAAGTATTAATTTATATTTACATCAGTATTTTAGATTTAATAAAATGGAATTTAATAAAATTTCATTTGCGTCAAAAAGTAGTGCAATTTCAAGGGATTTGACTTATAGATTAGATAAAACAGTTTATATTTATAATGATATGGGAGGACTACTATATCCAAGAACAGAAAAATATAAACAGCTAAAAAGAACAAAAGATATGGAAAATGCATTAAATGGAGAACTATCTTATACAATCGAGTATAAAGATGATAAAGCTTTGGTGTATGTATCATATCCTATTTTTAGAGAAGATAAACTCATAGGTATGATAAGATTTGCAAATGATTACACACCTTTATTTAATAAAACTAAATTATTTATAAATAAAACATTGATTTTTTCTGTTATGATTTTTGCGGTAAGTATGATTATTGCATATATTATATCAAAGCAAATAACATCTCCAATAAAAAACTTAGCAAATAAAACTAAAGAAGTTACAGATGGAAATTTTGATGTAAAAATAGACATAAGTTCTAGTGATGAGTTAGGAATGCTTGCATCTGATTTTAACAATATGATTGAGACAATAAATACTCAGATAAAAACTATAGAAAATGATAGAGATAATTTAAGGGAGTTATCAGAAAAACAAAAGAAATTTTTTGATAATGTAACTCATGAGCTTAAAACTCCTATGACAACTATAATTGGATATAGTGAGATTATAAAAGACAATCAATTTACAGATGAAGAGTTTTTTAATAAGGGAATAAATAGAATCATATCTGAGGCTAATAGATTAAATAGAATGATTGTACAATTACTTGATATATCTAAAAATAGTAATAAAAACTTTGATTATGAATTAAAAAAGATAGATTTATCTAAAATAATAGTAAGTATGTGCGAAGACATGACTCATAAGGCTAAAAAGTATAATATGAGTATAAAAGTAAATGTTGGAAAAAACATAAAAATAATTGCAAATGAAGATAAAATTAAAGAAATTATAATAAATTTACTTGATAATGCTATTAAATATGGAAAAGTTAATTCAGACATATTTGTAAACGCGCATATAGAAGGTAAATTTGCAAATATATCAGTCATAGATTCAGGAGAAGGTATTGAAGAAAAAGAACTTGAAAATATATTATCTCCTTTTTATAGAGTATCTAAAAGTGAAACTAGAGAATTAGGTAGTACTGGATTAGGACTTGCTATTGTCAAGTCGATAGTTGATAGTTATAATGGGAAAATCGACATTAAAAGCGAGGTTAATAAAGGAACTGAGGTTTCTATAAAACTTCCTACAATAAGTTAAGGAGAACTATATAATGCTAAAGAATATAAAGCAAGATATAAAGAATATAATACTTTTACTTTTTATTGTAGGGATACTTTCGCTTATTGTATATGTAAGTGTATATGAGAATAAAGAATATAGCAAAAATGTAAAATTAGATGGAAAAACTTATGATTACAATGAAAGTAACTATAAAAATAAAGATGAAAGTATAAAATTAGACTCTGTTATACCTATAGATGACTATATTCTAGATTTAGAATTCAATGAGGATAACTTGCTAGCTATCAGTAATTATACAGATAACAACAAATCTGGAATAAACATATATGAAATAAATCCTGATGATGAAAGTATTTTAAATGTAAAAACCTTAAATGATGGTGTTTTTACTATGTATAATTTGGAGAGTATGTCTCCATCAAAGGAAATACTAGCATATAATACAGCTGAACATGAAAAAAATGATAAATATAAAGACTTAAAGAGTGTGCTATATAATTTAAAAGACGACAGTTATATTACATTACCTTACTATTTTGATTTATTAGGCTGGGTACCAGATAGCAGTGGTTTTTATGGTTATAAAAATGGCGAATTATTTTCATATGACATAAATGAAGAAAAAATTGTTAAAACTTATGAACTTAAAAAAAGTGATTATGTAAATAAAATTTTATTTTCCCAAGATGGAACAAAACTTTATATGTTAAATGTAAATAAAAATAAAATTGATATATATGATTTGAAAAACAATTCAGTATCTAAAATTGATGATATAAAATTTATATCTGACTTTGATGTTATAGACGATACACATTTATTAATTGAAGGAACTAATGCAGATAAGAAAAATGTATATATATATGATACGGAGCATAAGTCTAAAAAAATAATAAATGGAGTACATTTAGATGAAATGTATTTAAGTAAAGATAAAAGCAAACTAGTAACTGTATATTATACTGGTAATAATGAAAGTACTATAGATGTATATGAACTAGGTATGTATAGTGAGAATGTAGATGTATATAAACTAGGAAGCATACCTATGATAAAAGGAATACCGTATATAGCAATAAGTGATAACAACAAGTTAGCATATTCTATAGAAGGTAATAAATTCGGTGAAAGCGAAATATATACATATAGTATATCGAGTAAAAAATGACAACTCATAAGAGTTGTCATTTTTGTTATATTTACATTACAATTAAGTAATAAATATTGATATAAAAAAATAATAGGAGTAAAATAGTATTAAATTAAAGGCAGACAACAAATAGAATTTGCTTATAGATTTAAGGAGAATAGAGTATGGAACATATAGAGACATTATTTACATTAGCTAGAGATAACTTTATTTTAGTTTTTATAATAGGGACATTTGCAAGTTTTTTAGAAAGTTTTATTCCTGCATTGCCACTAATGGGGATAGTAGTTGCAAATAGTGTTATGATGGGATGGGTATTTGGTCTTTTAGGATCTGTAGTGGGATCTTGTACAGGCACATATTTATTATTTTTATTGTCAAATAAATTTAGTCATATAAAAATATTTGAAAGAATAGAAAATAACAAAGTTGATCGAGCTATAAACTGGGTAAAACATCAGGGATTTGCCACATTATTTATTGCGTATTCTTGTCCATTTATACCTGGATGCTTGGTTACTATAGCTTGCGGGGTTTCAAATAAGAGTAGCGAAAGTTTTGTACCAGCTATGATAAGTGGTAGGATATTAATGTTTTTAATTGCAAGTTATATAGGTAATGATTTAGTAGGATTTATACATAGTCCTATGAGAATTATATTTGTAACAGCAGTAACTATTATATCATTCTTAGTTGGAAGAAAAATAAATACAAGAATTGAAGCTAAACATCATAATTAACATAAATTAAAAAATTCTCTAATAGTATATTATTAGAGAATTTTTACTTTTCTAAAATATTATTTAAAATATAGGGGGAATTTTATGTTAAAAACAAATAAAGATAAAGTTGTAAAATGGTCAGTTCAGGGGAAAATACATCATCCTCTAGCTTTAAGCTATAGAGTAACCCATGAAGGAAAACCTGTTATATTACCTTCGACAGGAGGAATTTCATACAATGTAAAGATAGGGGATTGTGTTTATGGTTTAGCAGGAGATCATGTTGAACCAGGAGTATCTATTAGAAATGAAGATGTAAGAGAAAGCAATGCACTTATGACGTTTGCATGTATAGGAAATGAGGCTAAGGTTGTAAGTGGAGAAGCTAAAGGTGCAAAAGGATATGTTACAGGGATGCATGGTGGAATAGAACATGTACTTGTACACTTTGATGAAGAAACTTTGGAAAACTTAGCTATAGATGATAAAATCATGGTAAAAGCATATGGTCAAGGTTTAAAATTAGAAGGATTTGATGATATACATATAATGAGTATAGATCCAAACTTATTTGAAAAGCTAGGAATAATAGAAAAAGATGGAAAAATACAAGTTCCAGTTGTTGCAAAAGTACCACCATACTTAATGGGATCAGGAATAGGCTCAAGTAGTGCTTATACTGGAGATTATGACATAATGACTGCTGACTTTGATGAAATAAAAAGACTTGGACTTGATAAATTGAAATTTGGAGATTTAGTTTTACTAGAAGACTGTGATAATACATATGGAAGGGGATATCTAAAAGGCGCAGTTAGCATAGGTGTAATTGTCCATAGTGATTGTGTAACTCTTGGTCATGGGCCTGGAGTTACTACTATAATGGTTAGTAAAACGCCTATAATTGAAGGAATTATAGACGAAAATGCAAATATATCTAAACATATATAAATAAAAAATTAACTATAAGCATTATTGTTTAATAACAATTTGAGCGGGTATAAAAGAGTATAAGAAATTATGCTCTTTTATTTTGCATAATATTTGAATTAAAGACAAAAATAAAATTGAAAGATAATTAGGAGGATATATATATGAAAGTTACATTTAGTGGAGCACCATTAACATTAGAAGGGAATCAAGTTAAAGTAGGAGATGTAGCACCTGATTTTACAGTAGTAGGGAATGATTTAAGTCCTATAAAGTTTAGTGAAACAAAGGGAAAAAGAATATTAGTAGCAGTTCCATCAATAGATACTGCAGTATGTGATATAGAGGTTAGAAAGTTTAATCAAGAAGCTGCAAAGTTAAATGATGTTAAAGTATTTACTATATCAATGGATTTACCATTTGCACAAGCTAGATGGTGCGGAAATGCAGGAATTGAAAATGTTGTTACTGCATCAGATTATAAAGATAGAGAATTCTCTAAAGCTTACGGTTTATATATAAAAGAATTAGGTCTTGTATCAAGAGCTGTTATAGTTGTAGATGAAGACAATAAAGTAGTATATACAGAGTACTTAGAAGAAATAACAAATGAACCTAACTATGAAAAAGCAATAGAAGCTGTTAAGTAATAATAAAAAGATGTCTCAAAAAAAAGTTTTTGAGACATCTTTTTTTAATATTAAGAAGGAAAAAGAGTGTACTTTATCAAAGTATATATAATCTTTGTTTTTAATTGAAATATTAGGGGGGATATATTTGGTGGAAGAATTTGATATAAATGGAGCTTTGATAAAATTTCCTGAAGAAAAAGTAAGATATAATTCTATTAGAAAAGAGTTTTTAAATCAAGCAACTGAGTATAAATGCAAACTGAAAAAAGAATTGTCTAAAAATTACACATCAAAAAATATAAATGAAGTTGGACTAAAACTATATGAAGAGTATATAGATAATTGCATAAAAAAAGGTGTAGAAATAGTTGTTAACTATGAAATTATAACTATTGACACTAACCTTTTCAAAAAGAACTATTGCCTAAAATATCTAACATACTCTAAAAAATCTAAAAACTTATCAAAAGATTATTTAATACAAAATAAAAATAAAAAAATAAGCTTGGCACAAAAATCAATGGAAGATAAAAAGTTAATAAATATATTATCAGATAATTTATTTGAAGATTGCTTTAAAGTCCATTATGCAGTAATTGATGCCCTTTTAGATAATGGGGTAGACATAGTATCTAGTTATATAGAAGAAGAGAATATAATAAAAGCAAATGCACTATTTAATAATTATAGAGATGGATTCATAGATAAAACTAATGAAAGTTATGTTATAAAACAAATAATTGCCCTAAATCCATATAGAAAAGATATATATGAGTTTTTTATAAAAGAAGATGGTGATTTTAATAGTGAAATAGAAAGATTAACTAAGTTTTTAGGCTATGATGTAAAAAAATATAAAGAATATTTAATGAACAAATATGTAGAAAATATAGAAGAAAATCATGGGTGCGATATTGAAATTGAAAAAGAAAAAATTGAAAAATATGCAAAATATATAGGATATGATAAGAAGGAAATTTATTGTGCTAGAGTAGAAGCGTTGTATATTTATAAAAACGCATAATAAAAAGAGGCCTTTGAAAGATAGTATGATAATACAAAATAATTCATATTATCTTTTTAAGGAGCCTCTTTTTTGTGTATAGTTAGTTAAATTGACTTAGTTAAGATAAATTTTATTTAAAGTGTAACTTTTTTAAAAAAGAATAATATACTAACTTAATAACTATATTTATATAAAGGGGGAATGGCATGAGGCGAGTAAGAGATAATAAATCTATATGTGATAATAATGGATTTTTAAATGAGTATGCTATTGGATGGAATGATATACCATTTAAAGATTGTTCTATAAATCAAAGCTTTCTAAAGAAAAAGAAATGGAATCAATATGTTTGGATAGGGAAAGATTTTATATTTAACTTTGTAATATCAGATTTAGGACATTGTTCAATTATACATGCAGACTTTTATAATTTAAAAAATGATATAAAAATAAGTAAAATATATAGACATCCTATAATTAAATATATTGTGATTGATGATAAAATAAACTCATATGCACATTACAAAGGGAAACGCAAATTTATAAATATATTAAGAAGCTCAGGTTACTTAAACCTGGATTTAAAAATAGATAATTTTGATATTACCTCAACTATATACTTAGATTATGAATCTTTAAATGTACTTATTCCATGGGATGTGGAACATTTTCATTACACATCAAAGCATATGAACTTAATAACTAAAGGTATATTAAGAATAGGAAATCAGCAGTATGATTTAAGTGATTCAAGATGTTTTATAGATTACGGTAGAGGGGTTTTAAAACGACAGTGTGATAGAGAATGGCTAACTAGCTATTTTACAAATGAAAATCATGAACATATATCTATAAACTTAGGAACAAAGTACACTGATTATACAGGTGTAAATGAAAATGCATTAAAGATTGATGACAAGATATATAAATTTGATAGCGATGTTGATTTCAATTACAACAACGATGGAAGTATAGATATAAAATCAACTAGAGATGATGAAATAAATTTAAAATTTAAGCCTATAATTAGTGATATAAAGCCTGATAATATAAAAGTATTTAAATATAAGTTAAAACAAATGGTAGGATACTTAAGTGGATATGTAATGTATAAAGATGAGAAAATTAACTTCAATAATGAAATAGGGTGGTGTGAAAATCATTTTGCTAAGTGGTGAAGATATTAAAGAATTCAATTATATAGCCGTCTAATAATATGTTAAAATATTATTTAGACGGCTTATATTACCTCATCCAACCAGGATTACCAGGTACGAATGGTCTTTTACCAAATTTTTTCGTATATTCTTGAAGAACTTCTTTTATAGCAGGTAAGTTATCTTTAAATGTATCTATATTTTTTATACTTTCTAATTGCTGAGAAAATGGGCAAACAGCAATGCATATGCCACAGTCAGTTCCTAGATATCTCCACTTTATATAACATGACTCAGCGTCTATTTTCCAATTATAGACCCCATCAATCTCTTTAGATGATTCATTAGACAAAGAAGTAGAAGGACAGTTATAAGAACATTTTTTGCACACACTACAAAAATCATCTAAACCAAAATCTATAGGTGAATCTTCATCTAAATCTAAATCTGTAGTTACAACTCCAAGTCTTACACAAGATCCATATTCTTTAGTAGTAAGAACTGTATTTCTTCCAATACAACCAAGACCTGCATCTTTAGCTATTAAAACTGGCATTAAAAGGTAGTTTGAATCCATATGATTTCTAGCATCATATCCTAAATTTCTTATATAGTAACTAAGAACCATACCTATAACTGATACATCTACATAAGCTTTGCTTGTTTCAATTACCTCAGCTAGCATAGGACCTCTATTTATCATATCTTTTTCCATTGGAACTGCAAAAACTATAGCATATTTATGATTAAGATTTACTTTTTCTCCATAAACTTCTTCGTGTCTGCCTCTATGAGTATAGAAATGATAATCTTTAAGTTTTGTAATTCCAACCAATTTAGCTCCATAATGTGAAGCAAAACCTTTAATACGCTTAGTTATAATTTTTTTATTAACTTCGATTTTTGTATCGCTAACTTGTCCTTCACAGAGATGTTTAATATCTGATAAAAATTCAAATGCAGAAGACGCCATAGGAGAATTAACTTCATTGTATGTCATAGTACCTTCTCCACAAAGCTCTGGTCTAGATCTAATACTATCATCTATAGCTTTTTTATCTGGATTTTTTTCATAATAATCATTATAAGCAGGTGAGTTCTTTTCATAGCTAGCCCTTGAAAATATAAGATCTCTTTCATCAACTCTATTCATAATATTCCCCCTATCCCTATAATAAAATTATATACTATCTTAATTAAAAAAGGGAAAAGATTATCTTTAAAAAGACAAGCTTTTCCCTTAAAAGGTATTCGCCTATAATAAATAGGAGTAGAATTATTATAGTAAGGTCGAATCCAATATATACTAATATTAGTATATATTAAAGTATATTAAATTATTACTATTTATGTTACTAAATTATTTTATATTTTTTATGCTTTCATTAGCAAAACTTGTATCAACAATTTTTTCATAAGGAGCTTTTTTATCAAGCTCATTAGCTTCTTCCATTACATTCATTAAAAGATTTAAACTATCTTCTTTTAATACAGGGTCAGAAGACCATGCATCTATAGATTTATATCTTTCAACTACAGATACTAAATCTTTTTTCTCGAAATCTGTAAAGAAAGGCTCTATAGCTGTAGCAACTTCTTCAGCAGTATGATTTTTAACCCATACTTGACCTTTATAAACTGCGTTTGTAAATCTTTGGATTACTTCTTTATTATCTTTTATATAATCTTTAGGTGCAGAATAAGCAGTGTAAGGAATAAGTCCAGACTCTTCACCAATAGAAGCTACTACATAGCCCTTGCCTTGCTTTTCTATTTCAGAAGCAGCAGGTTCGAATAATGCAACATAATCACCTTCACCACCGGCAAATGAACCTGATAAAACATTGAATTGAACATCTGTACGGACATTTACCTCATCATTTTTAGTATTTGTTCCTAAAGTTAGATTATTTTTCTTTAAAACATATTCTAACGTCATTTCAGGAACTCCACCTTTTCTACCACCTAAAACTTCTTTACCTTTTAGCTGATCAAAAGAGAAATTATCGTTTTTCTCACGAGATACTAAAAAACTACCGTCCTTTTGAGTTAATTGTGCAAAGTTTACTGCGTAGTTGTCATTGCCTTTATTATATACATAAATAGAAGCTTCAGGACCCATAAGGCCTATGTCAACCTCTCCTGAAAGTAAGGCTGCCATAGTTTTATCAGCACCTTGTGTATTTATAAGATCTATTTCTATACCTTCCTCATCAAAAAATCCTTGAGTGATTGCTGCATACTGAGGGGCATAAAATATAGAATGAGTTACTTCTCCTACTGTTAACTTAGTCATATCTTTATCAGTAGCATCTGAAGAAGCACCTTTTGTACAACCAGTAACACCCAATGCAAGGCTTGTTGCCACTGCCAATAAAGTTGAGATTTTTTTGAACATAAATAACCCCCTTTAAAAAATTTATACCATTTATTTTATTAAAAATTTATAATACATGTTACATATAGTTAATACTATATGGCATAAAAATTATCTTTTAGATCTATAAATTTTCTCAGCTATATTTAAAACTTGATACATTACTAAAGCGCATACTGCTAATACTATTACACCCATCATAACCAAATCTAATTTAAATACTTGACCTCCATAAACTATTAGATATCCAAGTCCGTATCTAGAAACTAAGAACTCTCCAACTATAACTCCAACCCATGCCATACCTATATTTATCTTTGTTAAGTTAATTAAGTTTCCTATATTTGAAGGGAATATTAACTTAGTTAAAATTTGAAACTTAGTAGCTCCGAAACTCTTAAGCATTTTTATTTTTTCTTCATCTACTGATATAAAATAGTTATAGGCTGAAAGGATAGTAACAACTACAGAAATTGTAATAGCTATAACTATAATACCTTTCATACCAGCACCAGCCCAAACTATTAAAATAGGAGCAAGAGCAGTTTTAGGAAGTGCATTTAAAACTACCAAAAACGGGTCTAGAATTTTTGATATACGTTCAGACCACCAAAGAAAAATAGCTATTAATATACCTAAAACGGTACCAATTACTAAACCGACAACTGTTTCATAACTAGATATAAAAACGTGTTTTAATAGCTCACCAGTTTGAAGATATTTAACAAATAAAGTATAGATATCACTTGGCTTACTGAATAAAAATACATCTATAATGTTTAATCGAGCTAGTATTTCCCACAATGCTAGAAATCCGATTAATAAAAGCCATTGGGAAAAAAATACTATTCTCTTTTCTTTTTTTATTGATTTTAAATACTCCATATGACCTGTGGAAAGATTATTTTGTTTCACTTGAATCGATCTCCTTCCATAAGATGTTAAAATAATCTTTAAAGTTTTCGGCACTACGTGATATAATAGGGGTTCTTTCTCCAGATATTTTTAAGTCTATAGTATAGATATTTTTAATCGTTGCAGGACGCTTTGAAAGGACTGCTATTTTATCTGACATGGATATAGCTTCAGATATATCATGGGTTACTAATATTGCGGATTTACCTTCATTTCTAATAATTTTGTAAACATCGTCACTAACCAATATTCTAGTTTGATAATCAAGAGCTGAAAATGGCTCGTCAAGCAAAAGAATATCGGGATTTACAGCAAGTGTACGAATTAAAGCAACTCTTTGTCTCATACCACCGGATAGTTCTTTTGGATACATATTTCTAAAGTCCCATAAACCATAGGTTTTTAATAATCTTTCAATTCTAGAAATAGCTTCAGGAGTTTTCTTTTTTTGAATTTCAAGGCCTATTAAAATATTATCCATTATAGTTCGCCACTCTAAAAGATGATCCTTTTGAAACATATAACCTATATTGCCAGTTATATTAACTTTACCGGATGTTGGTTTTAGAAGCTCTGTTAAAATATTTAAAATAGTAGATTTACCACTTCCAGAAGGGCCAAGTAGGGTTAGAATTTCTCCCTCATTTAAAGAAAAGTTAATATCATTTAAAACTTGGATTTCACCATCTTTATTATAAAAGTTTTTGGTAAGATTTTTTACATCTACTATTGATGTCATAAGATGTCACCTCCATAGATTTTGCTAGTATACTTTATAGTATTAAAATCTATTTGGTTTTGTACCATTTAAATAGATACAACAAGAGATATTTAAGATTAAATGCAACATATATGTAATAAAAATTTGAATATATTTGAATATTAATGAAATATTATAAAATTTATTATACAATTAGGATATTATAAAATTAAAATTTTATTGACTTATAGATATAGGAAGTTATTAAAAAATATAAAAAGTTTTGATTTATACACAAATGAAATAAATTAAGTTTACAGGGGGATTTTAAAAATGTTAAAAATTATTAATTTATCTACATATAGTTACGATATGGACAGGTATAATAACAACTGTGAGAATATAAATAAATTTTTAAAAAATCATAATATAGATGCAATAGAATTATTTGCACCATCAGGATATAGTGAAGAATTAATACCTGAAAATAGAATAAAAGGAATACATTTAAAACACTTCCCTATTTGGCTAGATTTTTGGAATGGAAATAAGAAAGGTATGTTAGAAGACTTTGATAGTGTAGAAGGTATAATAAACAATTATGGTGGAAGTGATAAAAAGGCAATAATAAATCAATATAAAGAAGAAATAAAATTAGCAGAAAGGCTAAATGCCGAATATGTAGTATTTCATGTATCTAATACAAAACTAAAACATTGTTACAACTACAACTTTACATATACAGATAAAGATGTAATAGATGCGTCTATTGAGTTAGTAAATGAAATATTTAAAGATTTAGATACAGGGGTAACAATACTTTTTGAAAACTTATGGTGGCCAGGGCTTAGAATGGTAGATAAAAAATTAGTAAAATATTTTATTGAAAGCATAGAATATGAAAATAAAGGATTTATGCTAGATACAGGCCATTTACTTAATACAAATTTAAACATAGATACAGAAGAAGAGGGAATCGATTATTTATTAGAGATTATAGATGAGTTAGGAGATTTAAAAAGTTACATAAAAGGAATTCATTTAAGTAAATCTATCTCTTCAAAATATGTTAAAAATCAAATTTCAAAATATGAAAATTTAGAAATTAATTATAGTGAAATGATTAAGGATATAATTTTTCATATATTAAAAATAGACGAGCATAAGCCATTTACAAATAAAAAAATAAAAAAACTAATAGATATAATAAATCCAAAATATTTAGTATATGAATTTATAACCACATCTTTGGATGAATTAAGTGATTTTATAAATATACAAGATAAAACTTTAGGATTATATTAAACTGTGATTATATGATGAAAAAATGGTTACAATAATTGAATTTATAACTTTGAAAAATAAATTGAAAATTCAGATATATTTAATGGTAAGTTTATAAATGTACTAAACAAGTAGAGTTTCAATATAAAAGCATTGAAATAAGTCTTAAAAAATGGTATCCTATCAAAAGAAAATCTAAAAAGAATGTCGTTATTATATATAAAATCAATTTAAAAATTGGGATTTAATATATATATTTAAGAGCTTATTTATTTAAGCTCTTTTTAAATGATAAAGAGAGGTAATAAATATGATAAAAATTGACAACTTGTCCTACTCATTTCCAAACAAAGATCTATACAATAATATTTCATTTACATTAGAAGAGGGTCAACACTGTGCTTTCATAGGAGCTAGTGGTAGTGGAAAAAGTACACTTATAGATATAATTATGGATCCAGAAAGATACGTGTATGATGGTACATTAGAAATAGATCCAAACTTCAAAATTGGATATGTAAGTCAGTTCTTACAAGAAAATAAAAGCAAAGAAACTACAGTTTTTGAATATATAGCAGAAGAATTTATAAAATTACAAGAAAAAATTTCATCTATATGTACTGAAATGGAAACATCTTCGGATATTGATACGCTTTTAGAAAAGTACCAAGAAGCTTTAGATGCATTTGATGCAATTGATGGTGATGATTATGAAAGTAATATTAATAGAAAACTAAATCTTGCAAACTTAGGTAATCATAAAGATAAAAAGTTATCTGAAATTAGTGGAGGAGAATTTAAACTTATCCAAATAATTAAGGAAATGCTTAATAATCCTGACTTGATGATTATGGATGAACCAGATGTATTTTTAGACTTTGAGAATCTTAATGCGCTAAAGAGTTTAATTAATTCTCACAAGAAAACAATACTAGTTATTACACACAATAGATATCTACTTAATCATTGTTTTAATAAAATTATACATCTTGAAAATGCACAACTTCAAGAATTTGATGGAAGATATATTGATTATAATTTCTCATTACTTCAAACTAAAATTGAATTACAAGAATTATCTATTGCTGATGATGAAGAAATTGAGAGAAATGAAGCTTTAATCCAAAAATTAAGAGAAAGAGCAACTTATAATGCTGAAGCTTCTAACGGAAGAGCTTTAAAAGCTAGAGTTAAAATACAAGAAAGATTAGAAGCTCGTAGAATTAAAGCTCCGTTTGTAGATATTAAACAACCAAATATTAAATTAGATACTGATAATGAAATAGAAGAAACTATTGCTTTAAAAGTTAATGATTATAGAATGGCTTTTGATAAAGTTCTTTTAGAAGATGTTAATTTTGAAATTAAATCTAATGATAAAGTAGCACTTGTTGGTACAAATGGGGTTGGTAAAACCACTATACTTAGAGAAATATTCAAAAATAATAATAAATCAATTGAAATAAATGATGATATTAAGATAGCTTATTTATCTCAGGCACAATCAGAAATTTTAGACGAGTCTAACACAATATTTAAAGAATTTTCTGAGCTAGGATTTGAAAATCGTAGAGATGTTAGAAGATATATTTCAAATTATGGTTTTGGGCAAGATGCTATTGAACAAAAGATAAAAGATTTATCTGGTGGAGAAAAAAATATTCTTCAATTAGCTAAGGTATCATATATTAAGGCAAATATGCTACTTTTAGACGAACCAACAAGCCATCTAGATACTTATTCTCAAATAGCACTTGAAAAAGCTATAAAAGATTATAATGGTGCAATTTTAATGGTTTCTCATGATTACCAATTTATAAATAATTGCATGGACTATGTTTTAATGATTGAAGATAAGAAAATTAGAAAAGTTAGTATGAAAAAGTTTAGAAAAATGATTTATGCTAACCATTTTGATAGAGACTACTTAGAAATTGAAGAAAAGAAAAAATTAGTTGAAACAAAAATATCAAAAGCTTTAAGCGATATGGATTTTGAACTTGCAAAAGTGTTATGTCAAGATTTAGAAGAACTAATTAAATTGCTTTAAGTATTATATCGTCTAAAGTGACAAGTTAATATATAAATGGAAAATAAATAGGATTAGAGTAGGCCATATGTGCTTTATAAACTCTAATCCTAATTTTTATAGAATATAAGGAGTTGGGGAGTATGTTTCATATAGAAATAGGAAATGTTGAAGGAAGCGGATATAAGGAATTTATAGATTTGGCAACAAGTTTATCTGATAAGTTTTTACTAGTTGAAAGAAATGATATGAACTCAAGTGGCAATCTAATAAATGTTCTAAAAAAATTAGAAAGTTCACTAATAGAGATGAAAGAACAATCTGAATGGCCAAGTGCTATGTTGACTGAGTCAACAGCTAAAGTTTATTATTATAAAATAGATGATAACTCTAAAAATGTATTAAAAGAAGAAGTTGATTCATTATTTTCTTGGGAGCAGCCTGAATTACCTGAAGATTTATGCTTTATAAATGGTGATGAAAGTTGGATAAGTACATCATCTCATGAAGGGTATTGTGATATAATCTCAGAAGATGAGGATATTATTGATTCTATTTTAAAAATAGAGGGAGTCAAATAAGTATAAATAATAATTAAAATAAGGGGTAGAAAATGAAAATTAAAAAGGGGATATATGAGCAAGTAATCTCTAATAAAATACATGAAGAACTTAAAATTAGGGAAGATGAAATAAATATATTTAAAGAAGAAATAGAAAAAGAAGAAGCTAAAGTAATTCTTTCTAAATATTTACAAGAAGTAACTAAAAAAAGCTTAAATCTAATTAAAAACAAAGATATAAATAAACAAATTGAGGTATGTAATCAAATAATAGATTATTTATCTGAGCAAGTAGAAGATAAAGAAATAAAAGAAAATAATATACATAAAGATGGAGAAATATTATTAAGTGTAGAAGAAAAAATAAATAAATCTAAAATAAAAAACAATAATATAAGGCCACTAACCCCTATATCACAAAGCTATTTATTTACAAATTCTAACAATGAACCAGATTTAATAAGTGAATTAAAAAGAGAAATATTAAGTAGTGATAATATAGATATATTAGTATCTTTTATAAGATGGAGTGGACTAAGGCTTATTAAAGATGAACTTATAGAACATACACAAACTAAAAAACTTAGAATAATAACTACTTCATATATGGGAGCAAGTGAATTTAAAGCCATAAAGTTTTTATCAGAACTTCCAAATACAGAAGTAAAAATATCTTATGATACACAAAGAACAAGGCTACATGCTAAAAGTTATATGTTTCATAGGAACACAGGATTTACGACAGCATACATTGGGTCATCGAATATATCAAAAGATGCAATGACAACAGGTCTTGAATGGAATATGAAAGTTAGCGAAAAAGATTCTAAAAACATAGTGGATAAATTTAAAGCTACATTTGAAAGTTATTTTAATGATGAAGAATTTAAAACTTTTACAGAAGAAGATGAAGAAAAATTAAAAATGGAACTAAAAAAAGCTAGAGTAAGTGATTTGAAAAATGAAAATAACGATATAGCTAATATTGATGTTAGGCCTTATCATTATCAGCAAGAAATACTAGATACTCTAAGTGTTGAAAGAGATGTACTAGGGCACAATAAAAATTTGGTTGTAGCAGCAACTGGAGTTGGAAAAACTGTTATATCTGCATTTGATTATAAAAATTTTAAAAGTCAAAATAAAGGTAAAGTAAATAGATTACTATTTATTGCACACAGGGAAGATATATTATCACAAAGTCTTAAAACTTTTAGAACAATACTAAGAGATAGAAATTTTGGGGGATTATATAGTGGTAATTTTACACCTAATAATATAGATCATGTATTTATGACTATACAAACATTTAATTCTAAGAAGTTTGATGAATGTTTAGATAAAGAGTTTTATGATTTTATAATAATCGATGAATTTCATCATGCAAGTGCACCTAGTTATCAAAAGATATTAGAACACTTTGAACCTAAGGTATTATTAGGTCTTACTGCAACACCTGAAAGAATGGATGGAAAAGATGTTTTAGAATATTTTGATGGTAGAATAAGTAGTGAAATGAGATTGGGTGAGGCTATAGATAAAAAGTTATTATCTACATTTCAATATTTTTGTGTAAGTGATGAACTTGACTTAAGCAAACTTAAATGGTCAAAAGGTGGATATGACAATAAAGAACTTACAGAATTACTTACAATAGATAAGTTAAATTCTAAGAAAAGAGCAGACTTAGTCATTAGAAGCTTACATGATTATATATCAGATATTGATGAAGTAGTCGGACTTGGATTTTGCGTAAGTATAGAACATGCAAATTTCATGGCTAATTATTTCAATGATAAAAAAATACCTTCAGTTGCTATAAGCTCAAAAACTACTAAAGATGAAAGAGATAAAGCAAAATCAGGCCTTATAAACGGAAAGTACAAATTTGCATTTGTAGTTGATTTATATAATGAAGGTGTAGATATCCCAGAAGTTAATACAATACTATTTTTAAGACCTACTGAAAGCTTAACAGTATTTTTACAACAGCTAGGAAGAGGTCTTAGACTTAGTGATAATAAAGAATGATTAACAGTACTTGACTATGTAGGACAAGCACATAAAAATTATAACTTTTATGAAAAGTTCTCATCAATAGCAAGAAAAAAAGGAAAAGCTTTAAAAGAAGAAATTGAAAGTGGCTTTATAACACTACCTAAGGGTTGTCATCTTCATATGGAGAAGCAAGCTAAGGAATATATATTAAGAAATATTAATTCATTTATAAATAATAAAACAACTATAACCAATAAAATTAAAACTTTTGAAATTGAAAGTGGTAAAAAGTTAAATTTAGAAAACTTTATAGAATTTTATAACATAACGTTAAAAGAAATTTACAAAACTAAAAATAGTTTTTATAGACTTTGTGTAAATGCAAAAGTTAAAGAAGATTTTTGTGATATAGATGAAAAATGTTTAAGTAGTGGAATACTTAGACTTACAAATACTGATTCTGTAAAACTTCTTAAATTTTGGATAGAAATATTGCAAAGCTATAAAAATGAAAATAAAATTGCAAATTTAACTGATAGTGAAGAAAAAATGTTACTTATGTTGCATTACACTTTGTATACTAAGAGTCCTAAAGAATTAGGGGTAAATAATATAATTGAGTTTTTAAAAAGGTTGTATTCGAATAGATTAATGTATGAAGAAATTTTAGAGGTACTTAAATACAACTTAAATCATATAAAGGTAAAAACATTAAGTGATGAACTCGAGTTTGAAAGTAATTTAGAAGTTCATTCAACTTATACTAAAGAGCAAATATTAGCAGCATTTGGGAAAAATACAATAGATAAACAATATCCTCTTAGAGAAGGTGTTTTATATATTGAAGAAATAAAAACAGATATATTTTTAATAACTTTAAATAAAGTCGAAAAACATTTTTCTCCATCTACTATGTATGAAGATTATGCTATAAATGATAAATTATTTAATTGGCAAAGTCAGAGTAGGACAAGTATAGATTCGCCTACGGGACAAAGGTATGTAAATCACATGAACACAAATAACAATATATTGCTATTTGTTAGAGAAAATAAAAGAGAAGATGGAATTACTTCTCCATATATTTATTTAGGGCCAGCAGATATAGTAAGTTATAGTGGTAGCAAACCTATAAATATTGTGTGGAAGCTTAAAAATACATTGCCTGCAAGCATTGCTGTAAAAGTAGAAAAAGCTTTGTAAAAAATATATTTTCAAAAACACAGAGAATTTATGAATAATATAAAATTAATCCCCCTATGTAAAAAAGCAGACATAGGGGGATTGATATTTATAAAGAAGTTTCTCTTAAAACTAAACCTTCGTTTCTTTCAAGAAGATGTCTAATAGACCATTCATTTTGGAATAACAATACTGGATTTCTATTTTTATCTTCAACTAGTATTGTATCCATTGTCATCGAAAGCTTATCTGAATTGAAAGTCTCGGGTTCAATCCAACGTATATAACGGTAAGATAGTGTATTCATCATCATCTCAACACCATACTCTTGCTTTAGACGATATTCTAAAACTTCAAACTGTAAAACCCCAACAACTCCTACTATAAGTTCTTCCATACCAAAGTTAGGTTGTTTGAATACTTGTATAGCACCTTCTTCTGCTAATTGTGTAATACCTTTTACAAATTGCTTTCTTTTAAGAGCATTCTTTGTAGAAACTCTTGCAAAATGTTCAGGAGCAAATTGTGGTATACCAGTGTACTCAAGCTTTGATTGTTTTTCACTTAAAGTATCACCAATATTAAATATACCTGGGTCGTGTATACCTATAATATCTCCTGGATAAGCTGTATCTATTATAACACGGTCTTGTGCCACAAACTGTTGTGGTTGAGAAAGTTTTATCTTCTTATTTCTTTGAACATGATTTACTGACATGCCTTTTTCAAATTTACCAGAGCAAATTCTAAGGAATGCGATTCTATCTCTATGAGCTTTATCCATATTAGCTTGGATTTTAAATATAAATCCTGAGAAATTATCAGAATTAGGATCTATATCACCTAAGTTACTGCTACGAGGCATAGGTGGTGGTGTTATCTCTAAAAATGATTCTAAAAATGGTTCAACACCAAAGTTAGTAAGGGCACTTCCGAAGAATACAGGAGATAATTCACCATTTAATATTTTATCTAAATCAAAATTATCACCAGCTATATCTAAAAGTTCTATATCTTCTAGTAATTTTCCATGAAGAGCATCACCTAATAAAGTATTGAATTTTTCATCAGTTACCTCTCCAGTTATAGAATTAGCAATAGATTGTCCGTGGTTACCATCATCAAATAATTCTATTTGATTTTTATGACGGTTAAATACACCTCTAAATTCTTTACCAGAACCAATTGGCCAGTTTACTGGGCAAGAACGAATTCCTAATACATTTTCAATATCTTCAAGTAGTTCAAATGGGTCTTTTCCTTGACGGTCCATTTTATTTATGAATGTGAAAATTGGAATTCCTCTCATTTTGCAAACGTGGAATAATTTCTTTGTTTGCTCCTCAACCCCTTTAGCAGAGTCAATAACCATTACTGCACAGTCTGCTGCCATAAGAGTTCTATAAGTATCCTCACTGAAATCTTGATGTCCTGGAGTATCAAGAATGTTTATGCAAAAGTTGTTATATTCAAATTGAAGAACACTTGACGCAACAGATATACCTCTTTGTTTTTCAATTTCCATCCAGTCAGACACTGCATGTTTTTGAGATCTTCTTGATTTAACAGATCCTGCTTCACGAATTGCTCCACCATATAATAGAAACTTTTCAGTTAACGTAGTTTTTCCTGCATCGGGATGGGAAATGATTGCGAAAGTTCTTCTTCTTTTAACTTCATCAATCAAGCTTAAATTTTGTTCTGTCATTTTTTATCATCCTTTATTTTAATTTTATGATTATTCAAATATAAAAAACTATAACCCTATTGATATTATAATTTTATTGCAAAACTGTCAATATAGAAACAGACTAAATTATAGCAATAAGGAGATTTATTTTAAGTTTTAAAATTAAATTAAAAGAATGATATTTTCTTTTGAATAAATAGAAAAAATATTAAGTTGTAAGTAAATTTTTAGTATAATAATACTTATTAAGTATTTTAAAGAAAGCTAAAAAAGAAAGAGGAAAAAGTAAATGAGATCTATAAATATACTAGAAGAAATTTCAGATGGAAAATTATATGATATTGAAGATATAGTAAAAGCAGATACATGTGGTTGTGATGGATGTAATGATTGCTGTTGTGATGTCGGAGAATTAGTAATTCTTACGCCTTTTGATCTATATGAAATGGTTACATATTTAGGAGTTGAATTTGATGAACTAGTAGGACAAAATATTGAATTACGTCAAAATAATAAAATTTTATTGCCATATTTAAAAATGAATGATGATAACAAAAACTGTAGCTTTTTAAATAAAGAAGGAAGATGCATTATTCACTCTAAACGCCCAAATATTTGTCGCTTATTTCCGCTTGGAAGAGTATATAAAGATGATGATTTTAAGTATTTCTTACAGATAGGAAACTGTCCAAAAGAAGATTTAAAGGATATAAAAATAAGTCAATGGGTAGGAATTGATAATTACGACGAGAATAAGAAATTTATATTAGAGTGGTATAAGTTTATTAAAGCACTAACTTTCCGCTTAAAATTTGTTAGAGATGAAAAAGAAATTGAGGAAATTAATAAAACCTTATTAGATAATTGCTATCGTGTTGAAATAGAAGAAGGTAAAGATTTTTATTCCACATTTATGAAAAATTTACCTGAGATAAAAAATAAACTAGGAATTATTTAGTTCAATTATATTAAGGCTGTAAATAGATTTATGAAAATATAAACTATTTACAGCCTTTTTTATAATAGAAATGTAACATATATGTAATATAAAAATGATAAATTTATGTTTATTAAAAGGCAATAAAAAGGAGATAGAATTTGAAATTACTAAACAAAATATTTAAACTAATAATTTTAACAATTATTATATGTTTGCTTATGTTTTCATATGCAAGATATATAGAGCCTTCTATGTTAAGGGTTAAAAATATAGACTTGAAAGCTAAAGATATAAAAGATTGTAAAGTTGTATTTTTTACGGATACACATTTTGGGAAACTATACTCTCAAAGTAATATAGATAAGATAGTTAAAAAGATAAATAATCAAAATCCAGATATTGTTATATTTGGAGGAGATCTTTTAGATAATTATGCAAGGGATTACTCTTTATTAGATTCTAATAGTCTTCAGAATAGTTTAAGTAAAATTGAAGCAAAATATGGTAAATATGCAGTGTTTGGGAATCCTGATTATGGAGGAGGAGCTTCTAGAGTATATGAAAAATTTATGAATGGAGGTGGATTTAAAGTTCTAAAAAACGAAAGTTCATATATAAATGATTTAAACTTAAACATAATCGGATATGATGATTATTTGCTTGGAAATACTAAAAAATCTGATTACAAAATTGAAAAAAATAAATTCAATTTAGTAGTCACTCATGAACCAGATGTTGTAGAATTAATGATATCTTCAAGCGAGAATTTTATTCTAAGTGGGCATTCACATGGAGGTCAAGTAACTATCCCATTTCTAACAGATAAAATACTTCCAGTAGGAGCACATAAATATGTTAAAGGACTATACTCAGAAAAGAATGTAGGAATAAATGATAGTACAAAAATGTATGTTAGTAGCGGGATTGGTATGACAAGCATTCCGTTAAGGTTTTTAAATCCTCCAGAAATTGTAGTATTTAATATTTCAGCAAATTAGAATTCAGTTGTATTACATGGTAGTAAAATTTTATAGTAACTAAAAAAATCATATAACATAAAATAATATAATTGAAAAATCTAATTGGAGGATAACTATGAACAATTCAACTGAAAAAGTTATGGTAGATTTTGCAAATGGGAATGTAACTGGGGATCATTCAAAAGATGATGTGATTTTAATAGGTATTTCACCTTATAAAGAGAGTTCTTATGTAGATGAAATAGAGATTGTTTTAAATCAAGAAAATGGAAACTCTATATCCATTAAATTTCCATATAGTGGATATGATATGCAACTTTTTTTAGGGGATTTTACTGGGAATAATAGATCAGACATAATGGTAAGAGGAGGATTTGGAGGATCTGGAGGTTTTGAAATAGGGGTTATTTATAAATATGAAAATGGAAAATTAGTAGAGATTTTCAATCAAAATACATTTTATGATAACAATAAGTGTCAAGCATCATATAAAGAAAATTATAAGCTAAATATTAACTGTGGAGAAAATAAATACTCATTAAATTTAGCTGCAAGACCTAAAGACTATTTAAATTTAATATATACTCCTGATGGTAAAGTTAAGCCTACATATGAACCATATGTAGATGCTCCAAGTGCTATATTACCTACAAAGCAGATATATAATAATTTTTATGAACTTATTATTTTGCAAAGGGTAGTAGGAGTGGCAAATTCAGATACTTTAGCATCAATACAAACGTTATTGAGTTTAGAAGACAGTAAAAATAATATAATATACAAAGGATTATTATTTTTACCTGGGGAAGAGACTGAAAACTAAAATATTAATAATAAAAAAGCCTGAAAATAGATTGGTATTTTCAGGCTTTTTTATGTTAGGTAAATTTTCATATTACAGATTAGATTTGAAATTTTCAAAACCTACCCGATCTATAAAATCTCTAAGTTTTTCTTTTGAATTAGCAGTTGACTGATAATAGTTAATAACATTTTTTAAAAGTTTATATGTGCTTTTTTCATCTAAGTCAGATGCTAGTACATATCCAGATTTAGGATTGGTTCCAGCACAACCTCCAACAGTTATAAACAGTTTACCATTTGAATCAGCTAAAATACCTATATCTTTAACATATGCACTTACACATGAGTTTTTACAGCTAGATATTGCTATTTTAGTTTTTGAAGGTAATTCTATACCGTAAAATTTATTTACTATTTTCATATAGATGCCTATTGTAGGGTATTTACACATTCTACAAAAATTAGAAGTACAAACTGTTATATTCGTTAGCAAGTTTTTGCCTTTAGGAACACAATCAAAATTTAAATCGTCTACAACTCTTTGTAAATTTACTTCATCGATATTTATTATTGAAATTTTTTGGTTAGTTCCAATTTTAAGTACACCATTATATTTTTTTGCAACTTCACCTATATGGATTATATTTTCAGGTGATATGAATGGAGTTTTAAAATTTGGGGTTATAGTAAATTTATCTTTGGGGCTTAAAGTTTTTTGTTTTTTTATAAATTTCTCCATATGTAAAAATCCTTTAATTTGTTTTAATAATTTTTTATATACTTTATATAATACATAAATAAATGTATTATATAAAGTATATAAAAGAAGCAATATATTTGTAAAGATGGAGGTAATTATAATGAGCGATTCATTTGAGATATTAATGTTAATAAAAGAGATATACTCAAGATCTATGAGCAAGATAGAGGCAGGATTATCTGAGAGTGGTTTAACTCATCAACAAATAATGGTATTAAAGTTAGTTGCGCACAATAAGGAAATAAATATAAGTCAAATTTGTAATGAAATGTATTTATCAAAAGGAACTGTATCTGGTATTGTTAATAGACTGGAGCAAGCCGATTATATAAAAAAGGTAAAATATGATAATGATAAAAGGAATACTTATATACAATTTTCTACTAAAGGACTAGAGTTTGCAAAATATTTTAGAAGAAAATCAGAAGAAACTTTTGGAAACTTATTTGATAATTTAAATGAAGATGAAAGAACTGAAATCATTAAGTCACTAAATTTATTAAAAAATAAATTAAAATAATTGTTTGACAAAATATAATACCGGGTATAAAATTACTATAACAAAATAGTTTGCATGCAAACTAATAAGGAGGAACAATTATGAGTTTTAAATTAATAGCGGCTATAACAGCTATAACATTAGCTTTAGTATTTTATACAATAGGTGTATTTAGTGAAAGAAAAGCTAAGGTTTTAAAGAAAAATCATGTAATAATTTTTTATTTAGGTTTAATTTGTGATACAACAGGTACTTTTTTAATGAGTCAAATTGCTAAAACAGGAGTTAGTGGAATTTCACCAACTGCAGAAATGATACATGGTATCACAGGGACTATAGCAATATTATTAATGCTATTCCATGCAGTTTGGGCTACTTGGGTACTTTATAAAAATGACAAAGAAAAACAAAGAGTGTTCCATAAATTTAGTATATTTGTTTGGTGTATATGGTTAATACCTTATGTAATAGGAGCAATAATAGGAATGTCACATTAATTTTTAGGAATTTTTATAGGCCCTCCTAAATATAATTATAAAAATAATTATATTTAGGAGGGTTTTATGGTTCATAGAAAAAGGTTATTAGCATTGTTAACTATATCAACGATAGGTGTGTCTAGTTTAGTTGGGTGTACATCAAATCAAGGCTCGACAGGTTCAAATAATTCAGGAAAGGAAGCTGATCCATACAATGTACTTGCAAATAAAAATGCAAGAATAGCTATAAATATGGCTATAGATAAACAGGGATTATGTGATGTTATATTAAATAATGGATCTGTTCCAGCTGATTACTTTGTTCCTAATGAGTTAGCTATAAATCAAGATGGAAAAGATTATAGGGATGTTGCTGGAAAAATGGGATACTCTTATAGTAGTGAAGAAGCTAAAAAGTATTGGGATAAGGCAAAAGAAGAAGTTGGATTTGGTACTGTAACTTTAGAGCTAGTAACTTTTGATAGTGATACAAGTAAGCGACAAGCAGAGTTTATGCAATCTGAGCTTCAAGAAAATTTACCTGGACTAACAATAAAAATTAAAACTCAACCATTTAAGCAAAAAATAGAATTAGAGCAAAAAGGTAAATTCCAATTAGCTTACGCAGGATGGGGAGCAGATTACCCAGACCCTCTAACATTTTTAGATACTATGATGAAGGGTGTAAGTTATGCATCTAACACAGGTTATAAAAGTGATGAATATAATAAATTAGTAAATGAAGCAAAAGCAATGCCAGAACAAAGTGAAAGTTGGAATAAATTTGCAGAAGCTGAAAAACTTATGCTAGAAGATGCATATATAGCTCCACTAATTCAATCAGGTATAGCTTATATGCAAAAGGAATATGTAAGTGATATGTTTAAATTCCCTACAGTTCCATGGTCATATAAGTGGGCAGATGTTGATAAAGAGAAAAAACAATTAAATTTAGTAAGTACTTCTGATATTCCAACTATAGACCCTAGTAAAGCTACAGATACTGTTTCATTTGAAGTAATGACTAATACTATGGAAGGATTAGTTAGAATAGACAAAGAAAATAAAGCTATACCAGGTATTGCAGAAAGTTGGGAAACATCTCAAGATGGATTAACATGGACATTTAAATTAAGAAAAGATGCTAAATGGTCAAATGGAGATGGAGTTACTGCAAAAGACTTTGAATATTCATGGAAGAGAACTTTAAATCCAGAAACAGCATCGCAATATGGATTTATAATGCATGATATAGCTGGAGCAAAAGAATATAATTTAGGTGAAAATAAAGATCCTGATTCTGTAGGAGTAAAAGCTATAGATGATTATACTTTAGAAGTTAAGTTAGTAAGACCTGTAACTTATTTTGATAAACTAATGGCATTTGGAGTTTATTTACCTCAAAATCAAAAATTTGTTGAATCTCAAGGAGACATATTTGGAACAACAGCTGAGTCAACTTTATATAATGGACCATTTACATTAAGTGAATGGAAAATAGAAGATCACTACTCAATGACAAAAAACCCTACTTATTGGGATAATTCCGCTGTCAAACTAGATGAGATAAATACAAAGATAGTTAAAGATGCGAATTCAGCACTTAATCTATATGAAACAGATGCAATAGATAGAGTAGCTGTTTCATCTGAAAATGTTGATAAATACAAAGACTCTAAGGAATTTAAAACTATGAAAGATTCATCAACTTATTTCTTACAAATTAATGCAGGTAATCCTCAAAAATAAATAAAAATAGGTCTCACATTAATTAATGTGAGACTTATTAAGTATTATCTTAATTTTAAAGTTAATTTATCTTTAGACACATCGCCTACTTCATATAATTTAAGTTTTTTTTCTATATCTTTTTCTATTTTTTTATCTGAACTTACAAATACATCTTTAAGTGCGGTTATTGCATAAATTAAAATACTTGTATCTAATGAATAACCCATCAATTCATATTCTGTAGATTGACTTTTTACTAAATCATATATTTCTTGGCAGTACACCCCTTTAATGATAATAGTTTCATATTTTTCTTTTAATCCAACTAATAAATCAGTTGAGTTTAAAGCTTCAAATGTTATATTCTGCATAAATTCACCCCTAAGATTTTATTTAATATATAGCTAGTACCAATTTGTAACTAGAAAATCAGCTATATTTTCAAATGGTAAGTTTTCAGTTTTTAATAAACCTTGAAGAACTAATCCATCAACTATAGAAACTAGTAAGAATGAAAGAGCTTCAGCATCTTTTGAACTTATTTTAACAATTTCTGATTTTAATGTGTTACGCCATTCTATATATTTTAATTTTATTTGTTCTTTTAAAGGATCATTCCCTGTAATAGCTTCACAAAGAATGTACATGTGTATTCTACCTCTATCTTCTATATCGGAGATTTTCTCCATTATTAAGTTTATCATTTGCTCTTTTGGATTATTTGGATCCATACCTTGAATACATTGGAGTATAGATTCGCTGATTGCATTTAAGTGAGTATTGGCAATTTCAGAGATTAATGCATCTTTTGATGAGTAGTGATAATATAAGGTACCTTTGCTTATATTTACGGCTTTTGCTATATCAGATAAACTAGTATTTTTAACTCCGTTTTTGGTTATCAATTCTGTTGCAGATAATAAAATATTTTCTTTCATATTAGTATTATTTGATTTCATAAAGTCAACCTTTCTACAATTAACTGCTATTTTAATAAAATAATTATAAGCTTATAAATTTTTATTGTCAACAAAGTAACATATAGCAAAAATACGTTTAAAATAAGGTTTTTTGAGCAACGAGCAAAGTCTTTGGAGATATGAAAAGTTAGAAGACGTAATCGCTCGAGCGAAGAATACTTTTTATGATTGACTTTAATATAAATCAAATGTACAATTAAATAAAAGATATATCGGCCGACCGGCCGACTGAAAAATAAGGAGATATATGAATGAAAAAAATCAAGATAATAACAGATAGTTCTTGTGATTTAAATAAAGAGTTAGTACAAAAATATAATATAGAAATAGTAAAGTTAAATGTTTCATTTGGGGAAGATACTTACGCTGATGGAGATATGGATAGTGATACATTTTACAATAGAATGGCAAGTTCAAAGGAACTTCCTAAAACATCGTGTCCATCACCTGAAAAGTTTGTAAATGTATATGATTGTGAAGAAGAAGAAATTTTAGTTTTAACTTTATCTTCAAAGCTATCAGCTACATATTCAACAGCGGTACTTGCAAAAAACATGTTTGAGGAAGACAACACGGATAAAAGAATAGAAGTGATTGATACTGCTAATGGATCAGTTGGTCAAGGGCTTTTAGTTATTAAAGCTGCTCAGTTAGCAGATGAAGGGAAAAATTTAGATGAGATAGTAGAAACTCTAGAAAATCTAAAAGAAAAAGTTACTTTCTATGGTTCTCTTGAAACTCTAGAAAATGCAATTAAAGGTGGTAGAGTAAATCCTTTAGCTGGAAAACTTATAAATGCATTGAATTTTAAAGTTATAATTCAGGTTATAGATGGTATTGTAAAACCTGTTGATAAAGCAAGAGGTGATAGTAATTCAATTAAAAAAGTTATAGAAAACATATATAAAAATATTAGTAGTGAAAAGAAATATAGTTTAGCGATAGGTCATTCTAATTGTAAAGAAAAAGCATTAAAGGTTAAAGAAATTATGTCAAAAGAGTATGATTTTAAAGATATAACGATAAGTTCGGTTGGATCTGTTATGGGAACATACACATCAAAAGGTGCAATATTAATAGGTATATTAGAAACTGTCTAATTAATTAGACAGTTTTTTGTTTTTTATATATTTTAAATGGTATAATTAAGGTTATTCTAAATGGAGGAGGTATTATATGAAAAGCATATTAAATGATGTTGTATATCTAAATATAGTAACTAGTGGATTAAATCCTAATACCTCTGAAATAATAGAAATTGCAGCTATTAAAGTTATAAATAATGAAGTTTTTAAGTTTAATACTTTGATTAAACCTTATGAGGAAGTTCCTGTAAGTGTATTTGGAACTTGTAAAAACCTTAAGCAAAATGATTTAGATAAGGCACCTACTATATATCAAAGAAGAAATAAATTTATAGATTTTATAAAAGACTATCCTATAATTTGTCATGATTTAAAATCAAAAAAGTGCTTCTTAGATAAATATATTTTTGAAAATAAAAGATTAAAAAATGAACTTTTAGATTCTATGCAGCTAGCTATTATTTTAGAGCCGTTTCATATAAATTATGAACTTAACTATCTTATAAATAAAGTTACAGATATTAATAAACAGGTAAATAATAGAGCATTAAACGATGTTTTACTAAATATACAATTAGTAAATGCTCTTTTGATTAGACTTTGGAAGAGTGAGGAGACTAGATTAGATAAACTTTATTTTAATTTAGAACAATATTTTAAAAGCTCCAATATAAAGTCTTGGGAATGGATTAAATATTTAAAAGAAATAGATGAAAAAAATGAATTTGAACAAAGCGTGTTGTTTGAAATAAATGAAAAAGATTCCCAAGGAAATAGACATAATGTAAATTTATCAAAATATAAAAACTCATATGAGGATTTGTTAAAATTAAATGAACTTTGGACAAACTCTAAAAATTTTAGTTATATATTTAGACCAAAGCAGCATGAATTTACCAAGTTTATAAAAGATGTGTTTAACAGCAAAGAGGATGCACCTAAAATAGGGTGTATAGAAGCTCCTACAGGAATCGGGAAAAGTGTTGGATATCTAATTCCAGCAATTATGGAGTCTTTTTATAATGGAAAGAAAATTGTTATATCTACAGATACAAAAAATTTACAGATGCAACTTATAAACAAAGATATACCTACAGTTTTAAAATCCTTAAACTTACAAAGCAAAATAAATTATGGATGTATGAAGGGTAAAAATAATTACCTATGTAATAGAAGATTGGAAGAATACAAAAAAAGCGTAGTATTTAAAAGTCAAAGTGAATTACTAGAGTTTTTATATATTCAAAGGCTAATTGAAAATGGAGAATATGGAGATATAGAGGAAATTCATAACAATGTTAAATCTATTTTCTCTGAAATAGAAGGGTTAATTTTAAGTTTGAGATGTGAATCAGATATATGTTACCCAGAAAAGTGTATTGAAAGATGTTTTTATAAAAATAGAATAAAAGAACTGAAAAAAGAACATATAACTGTGATTAACCATTCTTTACTTGCAAAATGGCCGTATAAAGAACAAAAGCAATTGGATTATTTAATAATAGATGAAGGTCATAATTTAATGGAAAAAAGTTATGATTTCTTTACCTCAGAATGTAATAGTATTTTATTAGATAAATTATTAGATGAATTATACCCTCATAGTGAGATAAATCATAAAAATGTAAGCACTATGGATAAATTTTATATTAGTGTTGCGGGAAAACTTCAACTAGATAGTAATATAAAAGCAAAATTGCAAGAAAAAATAACATTAGCTAAGCAAAGTGTAAATAACATACTAAACGGATGTGGAAAAACTTTAAAAAGTGGTTTATATGACCATTCTTGGGAAATAAATAGGCAACAAGCTCCACTTAGTAATGTATCTTTTAAAAATAAAGTTGATATAAGCGGATATATGCGAAGTGAATTTGAAAACATTGTTGTATATTTAAAAGAAATATTAAGATCTTTAAACTATATAATAGATCAATGTGAAAAAGAAGGAGAAGATGATAGTTATATATTTAATACAATAAGCGCAAAGACAATGGATATAGATTTCAATATATTAACCATTGAAAGCTTTATAGAAAAAAAGTTAGACAACTATTGTAGGATCATTGATATAAATAATGAATATAAGTACTTTAATATAAGAGTTATTCCTATTGATGTAGCTGAAATGTTTGAAAGTATGTTTTTAAGTACTGTAAATACAGTTGTTTTTTTATCAGCAACATTAAATATAAATAATAATATGAGTACGTTTAAAAGAACATTGGGATTAGATAAGCATAAGACTATAGAAAAAACAATTGAGTCTATATATGATTATAAAGGAAAAACTAAAATTCTAGCAATGGAAAAGTTTCCAAAATACAATGCTTTAAATGATGAATTTATAGATCACACTGTGAAGTTGATTGAAAATATATGTGTAAATAGTAATGGACATGTACTAGCTTTATTTACAAGTAAGAATAGATTAGAAAAAGTTTATAAAAAGCTTGTTCATAGATTAAATATTCATAATATAGAACTGTATAAGGATAAATCAGCAGTTAATAACTTAAGAGATTTGAGCAAAAAATGTGTTGTATTAGCTTCTAAGAGCTGTTTTGAAGGGGTTGATATACAAGGAGAAGGCTTAACTTGCGTAATTCTTGATAAACTCCCAAATAAAAGTTTGGATGATCCGTTGTACTCATCAATAAGAAGTTTCAAAAGGACTACATATGACGATGTTAACTATCCTCAATTAAGTATAAAAGCTAAACAAGCTTATGGAAGGCTTATAAGAAGTAAATATGATTATGGATACTTTATAATCTTAGATATAGGTCACAATAACACTACTATAAATAAGCTAAAAAGAGATTTGCATGATTGTGATATAAAAAGAGTTAATACTGATTATGTTATTGATAGCATAAGTAAAGACTTTAAACGTTGGAAGCTAGAAACATTTAGAGAAATTTTAAAAGACATTAAATGTGATATATATAGTCCTATGAAAATAATATATAAAAATAATAACGAAATGAATAGAATTGACTATATAAATGAAGAAGTATCAAAAAGAAATATAGCTTTATATATAAAGGATATAGACATAAAAAATAAAAAGTTAAAAATATCATATAAATAAGATGAAAATAATAAATGAGTCGGGTTTAACGTAAAGTAATTTAAGTTAAAAACAGCTCATTTATTATTTTGAATTAATATAAAAATTTAGATTGTAAATTTTTTATATCATCTTTAGTTAAATTAAATTCTTTAAATAAATAATTTTCTGTTGAGTCAAAATCAGTATCTATCCTTTTGAAAACTTCATTTATGTAGATTTCATTAACTCCAAATATATATTTTAATTTATCTTTTGGAACATTTTTTAATTCAGGTTGAACTGATAAAATTTCATTTATAGAATCTTTGGCAGATTGATTACTTTTAAGATAATCTTCAACTATAGAACTTCGATTAACTCCTAAAATCATTAGTATTATCGCAG
The DNA here is from genome assembly GCF_019916025.1 of Paraclostridium bifermentans. Taxonomy (NCBI): domain Bacteria; kingdom Bacillati; phylum Bacillota; class Clostridia; order Peptostreptococcales; family Peptostreptococcaceae; genus Paraclostridium; species Paraclostridium bifermentans. The sequence continues at coordinate 1,367,115 of NZ_CP079737.1, forward strand.
ATCCAACACCTGTCCTATCTTTTCCTGCTGTACAGTGCATAAGAATTGGAAGGTTTGAATCATTCTGCATAAGCTTTACTAGTTCTTTATATGCAGGGTTATTAACTGGTAAATTATAATAAGCCTCTTTTAACAGTTCAAATGCATTGTTTTTATCAAGCATGTTTTTCATCATTTCTTTTATTGAACCTAATTGGGCTATATTTGACTTAAATTGAGGCATAGCAGGAATTCTTATATAATTTATATTTTCTACTATGTCAGAAGGGCTGCTTAATATTTCACTTTCATCTCTAAAATCAAATATAGTTTTTATGTTTAAATCTTTTAACATTTGTAAGTCGTTTTTAGATAAATTAACCAAATTAGCAGATCTAAAAAAGAAACTAACTCTTGATTACTACAAAGAGATATTATCTAATCAACAATTTACAACTTCGTTAGTTTTAAGTTTAAAAACATCTATAATATCATCGTTAATAGCAACTATAATAGGTGTTTTACTAGCATATTTAATGACAAAAAGTAAATTTTCTAAGTTAAGATATTTTTTATTAAACTTGCCTATTATAGTTCCACATATAATAGTTGTAATGCTTGCATTTGCTATTTTTTCTAAAACAGGTATAATATCCAGAATATTATATAATCTAAATTTAATAAGTGATTCTAGAGAATTTGTAAGCCTAGTAAATGATAAAGCTGGGGTAGGGATAATGATTGTATATATATATAAAGGAATGCCCTTCATAGCAATTACAGTATATAATATATTAAGGAGCTTAGATGCTAAATTAGAAGATGTAGCACTAAATTTAGGAGCTAATAAATTTCAAATACTTAAACTGATAATAATGCCACAGATAATGCCTACAATACTTTCATCATTCATTGTAATATTTGCCTTTTCATTTGGATCATTTGAAGTTCCATATTTAATTGGGGCTACAAATCCAAAGGCGCTTCCTGTTAATGCATATATAAACTATATAAATACAGATTTGGCTCAAAGACCCTTATCAATGGCCATGAATAGTATATTAACGGGGATAAGTTTTATATTATTAATATTATACAATTTAATCTTTACTAAACTAAAGAAAAAAAATTATAGGTGATCGTATGAGGAAACAATTAAAAAATCTAATTATAAATACAATATTAATCTCGTTATTAATGCCTCTGATAATACTTTTTATTTGGTCGATATCTTCATCATGGGTATTTCCTAAAATTATACCAAATGAGTTTTCACTTAGAGCTTTTGAATACATCTTGAGTGATGAAAATATAAGGGTGTTAATAAACAGTATACTTATATCTATATCAGTTGTAACTTTGACTATGATTATATCCATACCAGCATCTAAGGCTATAGCACTTTATAACTTTAAGGGTAAAAAATTATTTGAGTTATTAGTTTTATCTCCTATAATAATACCTGTCATATCTGTAGCTATGGGGATACAATTAACTTTTATTAAGATGGGATTAGCAAATACTACACTAGGTGTTATTATAATAAATGTAATTCCATGTATACCATATGGTATTAAAATGATAACAGATGTGTACAAATTAATAGGTGATAAATATGAACTACAAGCGAGTATGCTAGGAGCTAAAAAATTAGATATTTTAAGATATGTTACTATCCCACTTATACTTCCCGGAGTTATAGGTGCATCTAGTATGTGTTTTATAATATCTTTTAGTCAGTATTTTTTAACATTATTAATAGGTGGAGGAAGTGTAATTACGTATCCTTTAATAATGTTTCCTTATATACAAAGCGGAGATAGAATGATATCTTCTATATACAGCATAGTGTTTATAGTGATAAGTTTAATTGTATTAGCTTTAATGGAAGCTAGTATACGCAAGTACTATATAAATGATAAGGAGACAAAAAATGTCATCAGTTAAAATTGTTAACTTAACAAAACAATTTAACAATGTAAATATACTAAAAAATATAAATTTAGAAATAAAACAAGGAGAGTTAATAACTCTTCTTGGAAAATCTGGTTGTGGGAAAAGCACGACACTTAAACTAATAGCTGGACTTATGAATCCAGAAAGTGGAGATATTTTATTTGATGGGAAGTCAGTTTTAAACTTAAAAACACAGGATAGAAATGCAGTAATAGTATTTCAAGACTATTCATTATTTCCACATATGAATGTATTTGAAAATATAGAGTTTGGACTAAAAGTCAATAAAATAGATAAAAATTTACGTAAAAATAAAATTTTAGAACTTATAAATTTAGTGAAATTAAATGGGTTAGAAAATAAATATCCTAACGAACTATCTGGAGGGCAACAACAAAGGGTTGCTATTGCAAGGTGTATTGCTATAAATCCTAAAATATTATTGCTCGATGAGCCATTTTCAAGCTTAGATATAAATCTGAGAGGAGAAATGAGAGAGTTTATATTAAAAATACAAAAAGACTTAGGAATAACTACTGTACTAGTTACTCATGACAAGGAAGAGGCATTAATGATGAGCGATAAGATAGCAGTTATGATAGATGGATGCATAGCTCAATTTGATACACCTAAAAATCTATATGAGAAACCGAACTCAAAAGAAGTTGCAAACTCTTTTGGAGAAAGGAATTACATCATTGGAGATATATACAATGGACAATTTAAATCTAGTGTATTAAATATAGATTTGAATATTAAAGAAAGTATAGATAATGTGGAACTAATGATTTCAAAAGAGGATGTAAATATATTTAATTTTGAGCATGAAAGAGGAATTGAAGGTACAATTGAAAGTAAGATATATGCGGGAGATACAACTTATTATAATGTGAAAATTCAAGATATATCATTAAAAGTGAGTTCCAATAATAGTTCATACGAAATGGGAGAACATGTAAAATTAGAAGTGAATCTTAAGAATGTAGTATACTTTAAATAGATAATATTTAAGTAATATTGCTAATGGAGGTGCTCTATGGGAGACAATAGAATAAAGGAATTAAAACCACTTGCTGAAACTAAGTTTTTAAGTATTTATGATGCAACATATACTAATAAATTAGGAAATGAAAATCACTGGATGATAGCATCTAGAAAAGGATATAAAAATTTATCAGAAAAGTATTTCAAAGGTAAAAAAGATGATGTAGATGCTGTTGTGATAGCCGCATTTCATAAAGAAATTAAAAAATTAGTAGTTGTTAAACAATTTAGAATACCATTAAATGACTATGTATATGAACTTCCGGCTGGTCTGGTAGAAAATAATGAATATATTGAGGTTGCAGTAAAAAGAGAGTTAAAAGAAGAGACAGGACTTAATCTTTTAGAAATAAATAAAACCTTAGGACATAATCAACTATACTTATCTCCTGGGATGACTGAAGAAAGCGCGAGTTTAATTTATTGCTTATGTGATGGTGAATTAAGTACTGAATATTTAGAAGAAGAAGAAGATATAGAGCCTATGTTAGTTAGCAGGGAAGAGGCTAAGAAGCTTTTACAGGAAAATGTAAAAATGGATATAAAAGCTTTTATGACATTACAAAGTTTTGTTTTATTTGGAGATGATTTTTTTAAATTTTAAATATAGTGACAAAGTCACAGAAAAAATTTAAAAAAAGTTATAAAATGAGTTTAATAACTTTAATAGGGTAAAGGAGTACTTTATGGGATTTTTATCAAACTTATTTAAAAATGATAAATACAAAAACATAACTGGAAATGAATTAATTGATTTATTTAAAAATAATAAAAAATGTATAGTAATAGATGTAAGAACTATTGAAGAATTTAAAAATGGACATATAGAAAAAGCTAAAAATATACCTGTAAGTGAATTAAGATCGAAAATTAATTCAATAATAAAATACAAAGATGATGATGTAGTTCTTTATTGTGCTTCTGGAGCTAGAAGTAAATCTGCAGCTAATTTTTTATACAAAGAAGGATTTGAAAATATATACAACTTAAAAGGTGGAATGGGTTCATATTTAAATGCAAAAAAGAAATAAAGAAGATGATTTAATAAAATCATCTTCTTTATTTTATATTACAAAAAACTATTAAATAAAAAATGTAAATAAAGTAGTAAATCTTACTATATTGACTAAGTTTGACTAATGGTATATAATACCACCTGTAGAGGGTTAATGAAAACGTACCCCAACAAATATAGTGAATATTTGGAGGCTAGCTATGGATATAAAAGGGACTAAAACTGAAAGAAATTTAGCTACAGCTTTCGCAGGAGAATCTGAAGCTAGAAATAAATACAGTTTTTATGCATCACAAGCAAAAAAAGAAGGCTATAATAAAATAGCAGATTTTTTTGAAGAAACTGCAAAAAATGAAATGGCACATGCAAAAATGTGGTTTAAATTACTTCATGAAGGAATTAAATCAACAGAAGATAACTTAAAAGATGCGGCAGCTGGAGAACATTATGAATGGGTAAGTATGTACGAAAAGTTTGCACAAGAAGCAGAAGAAGAAGGCTTCGACCAAATAGCATTCTTATTAAGATCAGTAGGTGCTATAGAAAAAGAACATGAAAAAAGATATAATGAACTACTTAAGGCTTTAGAAGATGATAAAATTTTCAAAAAAGATGAAGTTGTAGAGTGGAGATGCCAAAATTGTGGACATTTACATAAAGGTGCAGAAGCTCCAGAAGTTTGTCCTGTATGTCAACATCCAAAAGCGTTTTTTGAAATAAAAGCTGATAAGTTTTAATATTGTTAATTTTAAATTTTAGGTTTATATACATATTATGTAAGAAGAAAATATAGATATAAAAATATGGGTGTTTCTAATAGAAACACCCATATTTAAGTTTATTATTATAGTTTAGATGTTAATTCATCAATAACTTCAGATACATTTTTTAATCGATCAACCTTATAAGCGTTGCTACCGCAAAACAGTAGGCCGTTTTCAATATCTCCACGAACTGCATCTATAAGTGCTTTAGAAATACAGTAAGGGGTATTGCTTGGATTACAAGGGATTAGGCAATTATAACATTTTTTTATTTTTCTACCCTCAGAACTAACTGAGTTAATAAAACTATTTCCAATTGCACGCCCAGGCATTCCAACAGGACTTTTAACTATTTTTATATCGTCTTGACTAGCATTTACGTAAGTCATTTTATATTCATGAGCAGCATCACATTCATGAGTAGCCACAAACTTAGTGCCCACCTGAACTCCGCTTGCACCCATATCTATGTATTTTTTTACGTCATCACCCGTAAATATACCACCAGCAGCTACAACCGGAATATTTTTATTAAATTTATCTCCATAGTTTTTAGCTATGTCTAAGATTTTAATAAATTCACCATCATAATCTATGTTATCTATATTATCTAGATCATCATTATGATAACCTAAGTGTCCACCGGCTTTAGGACCTTCAACTACTATTAAGTCTGCAGTAGTATTTTCCTTTCTATCCCACATTTTTAAAATAACTCCTAATGCCTTAGATGTGGAAACTATAGGTGCTATTTTAACAGAACTACCCTTAACAAGTTTTGGTAAGGCAGTAGGAAGTCCTGCTCCAGAAATTATTAAATCTACGCCAGATTCTATACAAGTTTTAACATGATCTTCATAATAATTCATAGCGACCATAAGATTTACACCTATTATACCACCTTTAGAAATTTCCTTTGCTTTTAATATATGTTTTTTTAATGCTCTTAAATTAGCTTTAAGAGGATTTATTTCAAAATCATCTTCGTCATAACCTACCTGTGCACCAGATATAACTCCAATACCACCACAACTAGCTACTGCACCGGCAAGAGATGATCTAGAGACACCAACTCCCATTCCGCCTTGTACTACAGGCACTTTAGCAATTAAATCTCCTATTATTAATGGTTTCATTAATTTCCTCCAAAAAAATAATTTTACTAGATTATTATATTAAGTATTAGTACCTAGTAATAATTAAATTATACTATAAAATTAAAAATAATCAATCAGTATTTTAAAGTACAAATAAAAAAGCAAAATACTCTTTAAAAGAGCATTTTGCTTTTTAATCAGATTTTGTTGATGCAAACTCAGGGTTAAACTTTTTGTTAGATGAGAGTTCGCTTTCCTTGAAGTTAATAACGGATTTGTTTTTCCAATATCCTTTTTTATAATATATTCCGGTAACAATTAATCCTACACACCAACCAATAGGAATTCCCATCCATATTCCATTGACACCAAATATTGATGATAATAAATATGATGCAGGAATCCTGGCTATCCATAACGATATCATAGAACTTATCATTGCGAACATTGAGTCACCAGCGCCACGGATTGCACTAGTTAACATAAATGATGTTCCTATAAATATGAAAAATGGACCTATAGTAAGTAAATACCTAGAGCCTATAGAAACCACCTCAGGATCAGTATTAAACAATTTTATTAAATTTTCTTTGAATAATAAAAATACTATTAATACAAATATAGATATACATAAAGCCATAGTAATAGAAGATTTTACACCTTTTTTTACTCTGTCAACTTTTCCAGCTCCTATATTTTGGGCAACAAAAGTAGATACAGCACTGCCTAAATTCATAATAGGAAGTGATATGAAAGTTTCAACTTTAGATCCAGCTCCAAAGGCAGCCATGGCAGATGTGCCATAACCATTAACTAAAGATTGTAAGGTTATATTACCAATAGAGAATAGTGTTTGCTGAACTGCAGATGGCAAACCAAGTTTTAATCCAGTTTTAAATATTATAGAGTCGTACTTCAAATTTCTAATTCTAATTTTTAAGATTTCATGACGTTTATTAAGATATATTACACTAAATATAAATGCTACAGCTTGAGCGATTATAGTGGCAAGAGCTACACCATTTACACCCATATTAAAATAAATTATAAAGACAATATCTAGAATTATATTTAAAATAGTAGCTATTATCAAAAAATATAATGGATTAGTAGAATCACCAAGACCTCTTAATATAGCACATACGGAATTATATCCTGTTGAAAAAACTGTACCAGCAAAAATTATAACTAGATATCCCTTAGAAAGTTCAAAAATTTCACTTGGAGTGTTCATAATATGAAGTATATTTCCACTAAAAAAAACTCCTATTAAAGTTATAAAAAATGACGCTATAAAAATGAATACATATGTGGTATCTATTGCTGCTTTAACTTTAATCATATTTTTAGAACCATAATATTGAGATATAAGAATTGAGAAGCCTAAGGTTATGCCCATTAAAAAAGAAGTAAGTAAAAACATAATTGGATTTGCGCCAGATACTGCTGCCATAGCATTTTTACCAACAAACCGTCCAACAATAATGCTATCAGCTGTATTGTATAATTGTTGAAATAAACTTCCTATTAGCATTGGGAGGGCAAAGTTAAATATACATTTACTTTCATTTCCGACTGTTAAATCTTTTATAAATATCACCTCGATTTATTAAAAATAAGTTATTAATAATATAGTAACAAATATTTAGAATATTCTCTATATAAAGTTGGTTTTAAAATTAAATACTTGAATTAACATATAGTAGGTAGTATATAATAATTACAAAGATTTAAATTATTAGTCTATAAGATATTTGTTATTAATGACATAAAAGTTTTATATTTTGACTATTTAAAGAGGTGATGATATGGTTGAAATAACGTTATTAGGTTGTGGTGGAAGCATGCCAGTGCCAAATCGATTTCTTTCGTCCTTGCTTATAAATTATAGAGGAAGAAAAATTCTTATAGATTGTGGTGAAGGAACTCAGGTTTCTATGAAAATTGCAAACTGTGGATTTAAAACTATAGATTATATTTGTATAACCCACTTACATGGAGATCATATAATTGGACTTCCTGGCATACTATCTACAATTGGAAATTGTGGTAGAACAGAAATGCTAACAATAATTGGTCCTAAGGGAATAAAAGAAGTTATAGATGCTTTTAGATTAATAGTAAGAGAACTTCCTTATGATGTTAATATAATAGAAAATCCTAAAGAAGACATATTAGTAAGCAATAATTATATTAATAAAGACATTATTATATCAACATTAGAGGTAGATCATTCAACTTCGTGTATTGCATATAGTTTTTATATAAAACGTAAAGCTAAGTTTGACATTGAAAAAGCAATGAAAAATAATGTACCAAAAGTGCTTTGGAGTAAACTTCAAAATGGAAGAGAGATAAAATTAGACGGAAATATATATACCAAAGATATGGTTTTAGGGCAACCTAGAAAAGGAATTAAATTAAGTTTTGTTACAGATACAAGACCAATAAAAGCAATTGTGGATTTTGTAGATAATAGTGACTTATTAGTATGTGAAGGTATGTATGGAGATGACGGTGACTTAGAGCGAGCTATAAAAAACAAACATATGACCTTTAGAGAAAGTGCAACAATCGCAAAACAATCAAATGTAGAAGCTATGGCTTTAACACACTTTAGCCCAATAATAAAAGATCCTAATATGTATATTGAAAATGCAATGGAAGTGTTTGAAAACACAATAATAGGAACTGATAGATTAAAGTTGGATTTGCTTTTTAAGGAATGACAATTCTAGTATTGAAGTTTTAATAATTTTTACATGGGTATATAATAAAATATTAAAACATACATCATGGAGGACATTATGAATTTTACAGATATAGATAATGATAAGTTAAAAGAATTAGCCAAAGATAAAAATACATTGTTAATTGATATAAGAACGAAAGAAGAATTTGAGGAAAGTCATATAAAGAATGCTATCAACATACCTTTACATGACTTAATGTATAATATAGATGAAATTGAAGATTTTAAAGAAAAGAATATAATTGTTTACTGTAGGAGTGGACATAGAAGTATTACAGCATGTAATTTATTAGAATTAGAAGGATTTAATAATATTTATAATTTAAAATATGGGATTTTAAGTTATAAATAGTTAATTTAAAACGAGTGGAGAACAATAATCTGCTCGTTTTGGATTTTTTAGTGTAGATAAAAAATATTAAATATATATAAATTTTTTATAAAAATCATTGAAAACGATGTCATGAGATGGTAAAATTTATTTTAATAACAAATGAAAATTGGAAAATTATAATTTTTCAAATAAAGTTTAAGAAATATTTAACAAAAAATATTATGAATTTACATAAAATAATTTAGGTTTTAACAAAGAGATTTTAATCTCTTTATAAACATATATAAATATAACTTAGGGGGCTTTAATATGATAAAAGAAAGATTATCTATGCTTAGAAATTATATGAAACAAAATGGTATGGATGCATATATAATACCATCTTCAGATAATCATCAAAGTGAGTATGTTGGAGATTACTTCAAAAGTAGAGAATTTATATCTGGATTTACAGGTTCAGCAGGTACTGTAGTCGTAACTATGGATGAAGCAGGACTTTGGACAGATGGAAGATATTTTATACAAGCTGAAAATGAATTAAAAGGAAGCAGTATAAAATTATTTAAAATGGGAGAAGAAGGAGTTCCGACTACTGAAGAATACATATTTAATACTATAAAAGAAGGCGGAGTATTAGGCTTTGATGGTAGAGTTATATGTGCTAGAGAAGGACAAAATTTAGAAAAAAAATTATCTGAAAAAGATATTAAAATATCATATGAGTATGATTTAATAGATAAAATTTGGGAGAATAGACCAGCTTTATCTAATGAAAAAGCATTTTTATTAGATGTTAAATATGCAGGTGAATCATTTAGTTCAAAGTTAAATAGAGTTAGAGAAGTTATGAAAGAAAAAGGGGCAACAACTCATGTAATAACAACTCTTGACGATATAGCTTGGTTATTCAATATAAGAGGTGGGGATGTTAAATTCAACCCTGTGGTATTATCTTATACTTTAATAACTTTAGATAAAGTTTACTTATTTGTAGATGAGTCTAAGCTAAATGAAGAAATATTAAGTGAATTAAACAAAGAAAATGTAGTTATAAAACCATATAATGATATATATGAATTTATAAAAGCATTAAATAAAGATGAAACAATATTATTAGATTCAACAAAAATAAACTATGCTATATTAAATAATATACCTGATGACGTTAGAATAATAGATGAGTTTAATCCAACTATGTTCATGAAAGCTCAAAAGAATAAAGTTGAGTTAGAAAACATAAGAAACAGTCATATAAAAGATGGTGTAGCATTTACTAAGTTCATGTATTGGTTAAAAAATAATGTAGGAAAGACAGAGATATCTGAATTAAGCGCGTCACAAAAACTAGAAGATTTAAGACGTGCTCAAGATGGATTTATAGAGCCAAGCTTTGGTACAATAGCTGGATATAGAGAACATGCAGCTATGATGCACTACAGTGCAACTCCTGAAAGTGACTATAAATTAGAGCCAAGAGATTTATTTTTAATAGATTCAGGTGGTCAATATTTTGATGGAACAACAGATATAACAAGAACTATTGCATTAGGTGAAGTGAGTGATGAACTTAAAACACACTTTACAGCAGTTGCAAGAGGTATGATAAACTTATCAATGGCTAAGTTTTTACATGGAGTAAGAGGATACAATTTAGATATACTAGCAAGAAGACCAATGTGGAATATGGGAATAGATTATAAGTGTGGAACAGGTCATGGAATAGGTTTCTTATTAAATGTACATGAAGCTCCAAATGGATTTAGATGGAGAATAGTGCCAGATAGATTTGACAGTGCTGAACTTGAAGAAGGTATGGTAACAACTAATGAGCCTGGAATATATGTTGAAGGATCTCATGGAATAAGAATAGAAAATGAATTAGTTGTTCAAAAAGCAGAAAAAAATGAATATGGACAATTTATGGAATTTGAAGTTGTAACATTAGTACCAATTGATTTAGATGCAATAGTTGTAGATGATATGAATAGAGAAGAAAGAGAATATTTAAACTGGTATCATAAATTAGTTTATGATAAAGTATCTCCTTTCTTAACTAACGAAGAACAAGAGTGGTTAAAAGAATATACTAAAGAAATATAAATATGTGTTTTGTATAAAAAGGATATGGATAAAAGCCATATCCTTTTGTTTTTATGTTAATAAAAAAATATTAATATAGATAAAAAAATAACATTTAAAAATTTGTATTTTTTACAATTTTGAAAAAATTTAATTAATTCTTAAAATTTTAAAAATAAGAAAAAGAATGTAAATATATTGAAAACGATGTCATAAGATGATACTATGTAAGTGGGCGATAGATGATGCATAAAATTTTATATGTAGGATAAGGGGGATTCTTATGATAAGTGGTAGATTAGAGAGTTTAAGAAAATATATGGGGGAATATAAGATAGATGCATATATAATACCATCTTCAGACAATCATCAAAGTGAATACGTAGGTGATTATTTTAAATCAAGAGCTTACATATCTGGATTTACAGGTTCAGCAGGAACTTTAGTAGTAACTATGGATGAAGCAGGGCTTTGGACAGATGGAAGATATTTTATACAGGCTGAAAATCAATTAAAAAATACGGGGATTAAATTATTTAAAATGGGAGAAGAAGGTGTTCCTACTACTCAAGAATTTATATGTGATAAGTTATCTAAAGGATCTACATTAGGATTTGATGGTAGGTTAATATCTGCAAATGAGGTTAAGAGTTTAGAAGAAAAGTTAAAAGAAAAAAATGTAAGCATAAAATATGAGTATGATTTAGTTGATAAAGTATGGAACGATAGACCTTCTTTATCAAAGGAGAAAGCGTTTTTATTAAAGGTTAATTATGCAGGGGAGACATTTAGTTCGAAATTAGAAAGACTTAGAGAAACTATGAAAGAAAAAAACGTAACATCTCATATTATAACAACTCTTGATGATATAGCCTGGCTATTTAACATAAGAGGTAGAGATGTTAAGTATACTCCAGTTGTTCTTTCATACGCAATAATAACATTAGATGAAGTTTACTTATTCATAGATGAAAGCAAATTAAATGAAGAAATAATAAATGAATTAAAAACAGAAAATGTAATAATAAAAAAATACGATGATATATATGAATTTGTTAAAACTATGGATAAAACAGAAAAAGTGTTATTAGATGATGGAAAAGTTAGCTACTCAATATATAATAATTTACCAAACGAAGTTCAAAAAATAAAAGAGCCTAATCCTACAATGAACTTTAAAGCTGTAAAAAATAATACTGAATTAGAAAACGTTAGAAATAGTCACTTAAAAGATGGAGTAGCATTTACTAAATTTATGTATTGGCTAAAGAATAATATAGGAAAGATAGAAATATCTGAAATAAGTGCATCAGAAAAATTAGAAGAGTTAAGACGTGCCCAAGAAGGATTTATAGAGCCAAGTTTTGCAACTATAGCTGGATATAGAGAACATGCAGCTATGATGCACTATAGCGCTACACCTGAAAGTGATTATAAATTAGAAGCTAGTGATTTATTTTTAATAGATTCAGGTGGTCAATATTTTGATGGAACAACAGATATAACAAGAACTATTGCTTTAGGGGAAGTAAATAGTGAGCTAAAGACGCATTTTACTGCAGTTCTTAGGGGAATGATAAATTTATCTATGGCTAAGTTCTTATACGGAGCAAAAGGATATAACCTAGATATATTAGCAAGAAGACCAATGTGGAATGTAGGTTTAGATTACAAATGTGGAACAGGTCATGGTGTAGGTTTCTTAGGAACTATACATGAATCTCCAAATGGATTTAGATGGAAAATAGCTCCTAACAGATTAGAAACAGCTACGTTAGAAGAAGGTATGGTAACAACTAATGAGCCTGGAATATATATTGAAGGTTCTCATGGAATAAGAATCGAAAATGAACTTATAACTAAAAAAGCAGAAAAAAATGAATATGGTCAATTTATGGAATTTGAAGTGGTAACATTTGCACCTATAGATTTAGATGCAATAAATGTTGATGATTTAAATAAAGAAGAAAGAGATTATTTAAATAATTACCACAGATTAGTTTATGAAAAAATATCTCCATATTTAAGTGAAGAAGAAAATATATGGTTAAAAAAATATACTAGGGGAGTATAGAGTAAAAGTATAATAAGGTAGCTTTTTAAATGCAAAGCTACCTTAAATATAAAATTAAACATTTAAGGGGGACTTAAGATGGCAAATACAACATCTGCACCTGCAAAACATCCTAAGGGGTTATATGTTTGTGGGTTAACATTCACGTTTGAAAGATTCGCATACTATGGGTCTAAAACGTTATTATTACTATTCTTATCATATTCGATAGCTCAGGGTGGACTAGGAATAGACAATGCTGATGCAGCAGCTATAGCAGCAAACTTAGCAGCATTCACTTATTTAGCACCGATATTTGGGGGAATGATATGTGATAGATGGATAGGAGCTAGATATTGTGTAATTATAGGATCGATTATAATGGCGGCAGGATATGCATTAGGTTATTTTGCAACAAGTGTAATTTGGGTTCATGCAATGATAATTTTAATATCAATAGGAACTGGTTTCTTTAAAGGTAATTTAAATGCACTAGTTGGGGAGTTATATGATGATAATACTAGAAAAGATGCAGCCTTTTCTTTATTATATACATTTGTTAACTTAGGATCATTTATAGGATCATTAACTATAGGTATATTATACACTAAAACTTTTGCAGTTATAGAAAATGGACATGTTGTTGAATATGGATTTAGACAATGTTTCATGATAGCTGCAATAGCTACTTTACTTGGTGGATTATTATTTACATGTACTATGAAGTTTTTAGGGGAAGCTGGTAAATATCCTCAAAAAATGCTTGATAAACATGCTGGGGACACTAAAGGAGAAAAATCACCAGATAGACCTTTAACTAAGAAAGAAAAGGATAGAGTAAAAGTAATATTTATATTATCATTTTTCTCAATTTTCTTCTGGGTATTTTATAACCAAGCAGGTTCTTCATTAACTTTATATATGAAAGATTATGTAGATATGTATGTAGGAAGCTTTGAGATACCTGTAATGTGGATAGAAACTTCATTAAATGGATTTTTATGTGTAGTTTTAGGACCAATAATGGCAGCTATATGGACTATGTTATCTAAGAGAGAAAAAGGTGACTTAAGTATGGCTCAAAAAATAGCATTAGGATATGTATTTTTAGCAGTAGCATTTGGATTCGTAATAGCTGCTGAACTTTCAAGAGGAGTAGGATCAGCTGCTACTGTAAAAACTAGTGTTATTTGGTTAATGTTATTCGTTTTATTCCAAACTATAGGAGAAATGTGTTTCTCACCATTAGGTAACTCACTAGTAAGTAAAATAGCACCAGCTAAATATTTATCTTTACTTATGGGTGTTTGGGCATGTGCGACTTTCTTTGCAAACAAAGCAGCAGGATATGTTCAAATGATAATAGAAAAAATGGGTCTTATGCAAACATTCATTTCTATACCTGTAATTTTAGTAGTTGGTACATTCATATTACTTGCATTTAATAAAAAATTAACTGCAATGATAGGTACTGATGATGATGAAAAAATAACTGCTTAATAAATAAAGACTAGGATAATATCCTAGTCTTTAATAGTTTTTGTTTACTGATTTTAAATATTCGCTTGGAGAAAAACCATAAACTTTTTTAAATTTATTGGAAAAGTAGTGAATAGAATTAAATCCTAAAATTTCAGAAATCTCACTGATAGTATAATTAGTTTCTTTTATAAGTTCTTTGCTTTTTTTTAACTTTAAATTGTTTATATAAAGTTTAACCGTAGTGTCTAAATTAGATCTGAATAATAAATGCAATTTAGAACTGCTTATTGAAAACTTATCACATATAGTTTGAATATCCAAACAATCATATATGCTTTCATTTATAAATTTCAATATTGAATTTAAAAGTTCGTCGTCATAAAACTGTTGAATTTTAGTAGCTGGTTTTACAATAGAAGTTTCAAAATCAATGCTTAGAGTTTTCAAAACTAATTCTTTTAAATAACAAATAGAAAGCTCATCACAATATAAATGTGTAGAATTAAGTTCTTTCATAAGCTTAGTTATTATAGTGTATAAGTCCTTTGTAGATGTAAATACCTTATTTGAAAGAAGTGATGTATCATTAAAATCCATTTCAAAACTTACTGTTAAGTATGAACAAGATTTTTTATTATCAGTATATTGTGAGTGATATTCATTTGGAGCATAGAAAAATAAATCCCCTTGATTTAACTTAAATTCTTTTCCATTTACTTCAGTATATAAAACTCCTCTATCTACATATGTAAGTTCCCAAAAGTTATGTTTTTCACCTTTGAATAAATAATTAATTGGTTTTTCTTGATAAAATTTAGTATAAATTTTACTTATTAAAATTTTAGGCACTATTTCTTTATAAGTATAAGCCTGAACAATGTTTATTGAATTAAAAAAAAGACTATTTCCATATAAATCTACATTACAATTATCTGATATTGGTATAAAATTATAAAAAACTCCTTTATTTAGTTTTATTTTACTATTTAAAATAAACGATTCTATACTATTAAAATTAGAATCATTAGAAACAACAATTAGAACGACTCCACTTTGCAACTTTATATGAATGTCAAATTCTGCATAAAAAAGTTTAGTGATAGATTTTTCTAAAAGTGTAATAGATGTTTTTTTCTCACAAATTATAATATCATCAGGTAAAGATGATAAAGCCTCGCCATATTTTTTAAAAGATAAACAAGTAGTTTGTTTAAACAATTTAATATCCCCCTAAAACCATGAAATCTTTTTCCTAATAATATTTTACAAAAAATAACATGAAAAATCAAATTTAGTGATAGTTTAAAGTTTAATAGAATACATAAAAATGTAAAACATTTATACAAAAGTGCAAATACATATACGAAATAAAGTATTAGAATATACTTAATAAGTAAATAAAAAACTTCGAAATTAATGGGGGAATGATTAATGAAGAAAATTACAGTAGCGGTAGTAGGTGCGGGGGCAAGAGGGATGCATGCATATGCACCATACTTTAAACATCATGAAGAACTAGGTAAAGTTATTGCAGTTGCAGAACCACATGATATGAGAAGGGAGATATGTGTAAAAGAACATAATATAGAATCTGAAAATGTGTTTAAAACATGGGAAGATTTACTAGAAAAAGAAAGATTGGCTGATGCGATTATAATAGCTAATAATGATGAGTCACATTATGAACCAACTAAGATAGCTCTTGAAAAAGGATACCATGTATTGCTTGAAAAACCAATGTCAAATAAATTAGAAGATATAGTAAAATTAGGAGAGTTAGCTAAAAAGTATCCAAATCAAGTTTTTATGATTTGTCATGTACTTAGATACACTACATTTTTCTCAAAATTAAAAGAAATAGTAGATAGTAAAGAGCTAGGAGAGCTAGTTAGCATACAACACAATGAAAATATAGGATATTGGCATTTTGCACATTCATTTACTAGAGGAAACTGGAGAAATAGCGATGAAACAAGTCCTCTTATATTAGCTAAAAGCTGTCATGATATGGACATATTATTATGGTTAACAGGGAAGAAATGCAATAATATATCTGCATTTGGACATTTGACTCATATGAGAGATAAAAACTTTAAAGAAGGAATGGCCGATAGATGTTTAGACTGTGAAGTAGAAGAAAGATGTCCATATTCAGCCAAAAAATTATATTTGTCGGATAAACCTATATTTGCAAAAGTAGTACATCCAGTGCCTAGTAAAGAAAATTTAGAAGAAGCATTAAGAACGGGTCCATATGGAAGATGTGTATATAAATGTGATAATAATGTTGTAGATCATATGGTAACTATTCTTGAATTTGAAGATGATATAACAGCCACATTTAACTTATCTGCATTTACTGAAGAATGCAACAGAACTATTAAACTGATGTTTACTCATGGTGAAGTAGGAGGAAATCACGTTAAAAATATTATAGAAGTTAAAAAGTTTGAGAAATTTGGGGAAAATACTATAGAAACTATTATTCCAGAAGAGGTCGAAGGAGGCCATGGAGGCGGTGATTATGGAATAATGGAAGACTTTGTTAAGCTAGTTTCAGAAAACGGTGGAGAAGGAAGAACTAGTGCTAAAAAATCTGTTGAAAGTCATATCATGGCATTTGCAGCTGAGTATTCTAGATTAAACAAAGAAGTTGTTAATATTGAAAAGTTTTGGGATGAAGCAATAGAAAAGATAAAGGCTGAAGCATAATATATTATTACACAAAATTATAAAAAAAGTGTATAAATTTACAAATACAATAAGTTCACATATATATATCATATAATTAAAGGGAATTATCGAAATATTCAGGAAAAAAATATATTTAATTAGTTTAATTTGTGGGAAGGGGATTTGATATGTTTTTAAAAAGGGGAATTATAACAGGAGCAGTTTTATCTCTAGTACTAGGGCTAACGGGATGTAGTTCTACTGGAGGAAATAGTGCTGATGGGAAAGTTGAACTAAGATATGCTATATGGGATAAAACTCATATGGAAGCTGTAGAAACTTTGATAGATGGGTATGAAAAAGAAAATCCAAATGTAGACATTAAGGTAGAACAATATTCATTTGCAGACTATTGGACTAAAATGGAAACAGCAGCAGCTGGCGGGTCAGCTCCTGATATATATTGGATGAATGCTGTTAATTTTAATAAGTATGCTGACAATGGAATGTTAGTTAATATGAAAGACTATATAAAAGATAAAAATGTTGATATGAGCCAATACTTAGAAAGTTTAAGTAGTTTATACAGTTATAAAGGAGATCAGTATGGAATTCCTACATTCTGGGATAACAATATTTTAATGGTCAATACAAAACTTATGAAAGAATATGGGATACCGGAGCCTAAGGAAAATTGGACTTGGGATGAGATGATAGCTTGGTTAACAGATGCTAAATCTAAATTGCCAAAAGATATATACCCTTTTACTTCTTATGCTACAGAGGAAAGTCAAGCTGGTGTATTCAATGAGATTGCTTCAGCAGGAGGTAAGGTAATAAGTGATGATAAGACTAAAGCTATGCTAACAACACCTGAAACTAAAGAAGGTTTTAAAAGGTATTTTGACTTAGTAAAAAGTGACTTACATAGTCCACATGATATAACTGTAGAAGTTACAGCTGGAACATTATTTAAATCTGAAAAAGCTTTAGTTTTACAAATGGGGTCATACGGATTATTACCATACTCAGATAAAGAACAAGCACAAGTTGCAGGAAACTTTAAATTATATGAAATACCTACTATAAAAGAAGGAAATAAATCTAAAACTGTAATACATGGTCTAGGTAATGTAATATCTTCAAATTCTAAACACCCTGAAGAAGCTTTTGACTTTATCAACTACATGTCAAGTGAAGAGTCAATGAAAAAATATACTGAGTTAGCTTTAGTTCCTCAAGCTCATAAAAATGTTCAAGATTTATTCGGGCAAGTAATGAAAGAAAAAACAGGGGTAGATACTTCTGTTATATCTAAAGTAGCAGAAAATGCTATGCCACTTCCGACTAGTTTTGAGACTTCAAAATGGGATAAATCTATAATGGATAATATAAATAAGTTTATGCAAGGAAAAGTGAGTCTAGATGAAGCACTTGAAAATGCACAAAAAGAAATGCAAGCTATATTAGATAAGGAGAAAAAATAGGGATTTTTCAGAGGATGTCTAGGGTTTAGACATCCTCTTAGAATAGATAAAAGGGGGATTTAAATTGCAAGCAGAGGTATATAACGAAAAGCCCAGTAATTTAAATAAATTAAAAGATAAAAAAAAGAAAAACCTAAAGCGTAATTTAACTGGATATATGTTTATAATGCCACTTTTAATAGGGGTTTTAGTATTTAATTTTATACCATTTATACTGAATTTATTTTATAGCTTAACAGATTTAAGTGCATTTGGAGGATGGAACTTTGTAGGATCTGAAAACTTCTTAAGACTGTTTAAAGATCCGTTGTTTTACAAAGCTGTAGGGAACACTTTTTTATATGTATTAGTAACTGTACCTCCTATGGTAATTATATCTATTTGCATAGCAAATCTACTTAATAAAAATATAAAAGGAAAAGGAATTTATAGAACTATATATTTCTTACCTGTTGTGACTATGGCATCTGCATCAACATTAGTATTTCAATGGATGTTTAACTCAAGATTTGGACTTGTGAACCAATTTTTAGAAGCTATAGGATTAGAGGGAAAATTATGGTTTACAGATCCAAACTTAGCTAGAGTAGTAATAATAGTATTCATTATATGGAGCGGTTTAGGATACAAGATAATGATTTTCTTAGGTGGACTTCAATCAATACCTGAATCTTATTATGAAGCAGCATCTATAGATGGAGCTTCATCATTTAAACAGTTTACTCATATAACTATCCCACTTTTAACTCCAAGTATATTTTTTATTGTTATATGGTCTTTAATTGGATCTTTCCAATTATTTGATGTTGTGTTCATGCTTATAAAACAAGGAAGTCCAGCTTATGAATCCACAATAACTATGACAAGATATTTCTATGATTTAGGATTTACATTAGGTGATAAGGGGTATGCATCTGCTGTAGCTGTAATTTTATTCTTAATCATAATGGCAGTGACATTAATACAATTTAAGTTGCAAAAAAAATGGGTTCATTATTCAGATGAATAAGATTAGGGGGGAAAAGTATGGAAACGAAAAGAAGTGCTAAGATTTTAACTCACATAGGGCTTATACTTATGGCAGGATTTATTGCATTACCTTTTATATGGATGATTTTAACATCTATTAAAACATTGGCAGAAGCAGAAGCTATTCCGCCTAAAATATTCCCTGAATCTGTAAGAATTGAGAACTATACTCAAATATTTAAAGAATTTCCTTTTGCTCAGTATTATTTTAATACAATAATAGTAACAATAGCATCTGTAGTATTACAGTTAATTATAGTAACACCAGCAGCATACGCATTTGCAAGATTAGATTTTAAATTTAAAGAAGCTATATTTTTAATTCTTATGGCAGCTATGATGGTACCTGGTCAGATGTATTTGATTCCACAATATCAAATAATACAAGATATGGGACTTTTAAATACATTAACAGCAATAGTATTACCTGGAATATTTAGTATATATTATACGTTTTTATTACGACAACACTTTAAGTCTATACCTAGAGACATGGAGGAGGCTGCAATAATAGATGGAGCATCTCAATTTACAATATTTTTCAAATTAATGGTTCCAATTGTTAGACCAGCTTTAGGAACTGTGGCTATACTTGGAGGATTAGGAGCTTGGAATAGTTTCTTATGGCCACTAATTGTAAACTCAACTCCAGAAAAACTGACATTAGCAGCAGGGCTTAGAGTTTTTGTAGGACAATATGGTACACATTATCCTAGAATGATGGCAGGAGCAGTACTTTCTATAATTCCTATGGTTGTTGTATTTAGTTTATTCCAAAAGAAATTTATATCAAGTATAGCGGTTTCTGCAGGGAAAGAGTAATTTAAGGTTATTTTAAAGCTGTATATTCTTACATAAATTGTGACAAAAATAAGCAAAATTTTATATCAATTAAAAAAAGTAAAAACAGGCTAATTGTTTGGAATTAGGCTGTTTTTTATTATTCTGAAAATAAATGAAATACTAAACAATTCGAAAAAGTTGAAATATATAGATATATATAGTATAATTTATATAAATCAATATATTTTTATTTGTTTTAATTGTTAAAATTAAAACGAAAATAAAATTAAATTTTAATATTTTTTAAAATGGTATCCACAAAATACTAAGGAGGGAATACAATGGAGATTACGAATTTAGAAGAAAACGTTGTCGCCAAGGAGGTTTCTGGTGGAAAAAAGAAGGTAAAGGCAGTAAGTTTAGAAACTTTTGTATTTATCGGGGTCTTATTAGCAGGATTTGGGTTTGTAGGGAGTAAAATGGGTGCAGGGTTGATGTTTAAAACTATTATGAACACAGCTCACGATTTGTTATTAAACACTGTATTTTTAATAATGGCGCTAGCTGTGCTTGCAGGTGCATTAAGTGCACTACTTTCAGAATTTGGAGTAATATCACTTTTAAATAAAGTTTTTGCAATGTTTATGAAACCACTATATAATTTACCGGGAGCAAGTATAGCAGGAGCAGCAACAACTTATCTATCAGATAACCCAGCTATAATAGCATTTGCTAATGATAAGAGTTTTACGAAATATTTTAAGCAGTATCAAATACCTGCTTTATGCAACTTAGGGACATCTTTTGGTATGGGACTTATAGTTACAACTTTTATGATGACTCAAGGGTCTGAGTTTGTATCAGCAGCATTAATAGGAAATATAGGTGCAATAATAGGAAGTATAATAAGTGTTAGAATAATGCTTACATTTACTAAGAAATATTATAACTACGATCCAAAGAGTGAAGTTAAATCAGATGGAAAAGTAGAAGCAATGGAATATAGAGAAATAAGAAGTGGAAGTTTATTCCAAAGATTACTTGACTCTATGTTAGAAGGTGGAAAAAATGGTGTTGAGTTAGGGATGGCTATAATCCCAGGGGTATTAGTTGTATGTACTTTAGTTATGCTATTAACATTTGGACCGACAATAGATCCTAAAACAGGAGCTGAAGTTTATACAGGTGCTGCTTATGAAGGTATAGCACTACTACCAGCATTAGGTGATAAGTTAATGTTTATATTAGGACCTTTATTTGGATTTACAGATCCTCAGGCTATGGCATTCCCAATCACTTCATTAGGAGCTGTTGGAGCTGCGATGAGTTTAGTTCCAAAATTTATAAGTGACGGGGTTGTAACACCTAACGATATAGCCGTATTTACAGCTATGGGTATGTGCTGGAGTGGGTATTTAAGTACACATGTAGGTATGATGGATGCATTAAATGCAAGAGAGCTTACTAGCAAAGCAATAATTTCACATACTATAGGTGGACTCTGTGCAGGTATATCTGCTCACTTTATATACATGCTTTTAATTTAAATAACGAATATAAAAGAGTATCTTAAACATTTAAGATACTCTTTTTTTACGCACAAAAATAATATTATTAAAATATTCTAAATATATGTTTAAAGTAATTAATAAAAGGTATAAAAGGAATAAGAGTTAAATAATAAACAAACATATAGTGGAGGAATATATATGGAATTAAAATCGCTTGAATTAAAGAAAGATTTATACTGGGTAGGTTCATTAGATCCTGATTTAAGAGTATTTGACATAATAATGTATACACCATATGGAACAACTTATAATTCATATGTTTTAAAAGCTGGAAAGAAAACGATTTTATTTGAAACTGTAAAGGCTAAACATTTTGATAGTTATTTGGCTAGACTAGAAGATTTAAATGTAGATTTACAAAATATAGATTACATTGTAGTTAGTCATACAGAACCAGATCACGCAGGTAGCGTAGAGAAAATATTGAAACTTTCTCCTAAAGCTAAAATCATAGCATCTCAAAATGCTGTTAATTATTTAAAAGAAATTGTAAATGACGAATTTGAATATATAGTTGTAAATGATAATGATGAAATTAAAATAGAAAATAAAACTTTAAAATTTTACTCAGTTCCACTTCTGCATTGGCCAGATACTATATATACGTACATTAAAGAGGAAAATGTATTAGTAACTTGTGACTCATTTGGAAGTCACTATAGTTGCGAAGGTGTTGTTAACACTAAAATAGATAATGAAGAACACTATATGGAAGCTCTAAGATACTATTATGACTGTATAATGGGGCCTTTTAAACCATATATATTAAAAGCTATAGAAAAAATAAAAGACTTAAAGTTAGATATTATATGTCCAGGACATGGACCGGTATTAGTTGATAATCCAAGAAAAATAGTTGATATATATGAAAAATGGAGTAGAGATGAGATTATAGTTACTAATAAAGAGATAACTATATGTTATGTAAGTGCTTATGGATATACAGGTGAAATAGCTGAAAATATTAAAAAAGGAATTGAAGAACATAGCGATTATAATGTTAAAATGTATGATGTTATAAATCATAATATAGATGAAATAATAAATTCCATAACTTACTCACAAGGGGTTTTATTTGGAACTCCAACAATAAATGGGGATGCATTAAAACCTATTTGGGATATTCTTGTTAGTTTAAACCCTATCGTTCATGGAAATAAAGTTGCATCATGCTTTGGTTCATTTGGATGGAGTGGTGAAGGAATACCAAATGTTATGGATAGATTAAAACAACTTAGAATGAAAACTATAGATCCATTAGTTGTTAATTTTAAACCTAGTGAGGTAGATTTATATGAAGCTCAATTATTAGGTAAGAAATTTATTGAAAAAACTATAGATGCAAATACTAAAAAAGAAGGAACTAAAAAATGGAAATGTGTAATATGTAATGAAGTCTTTGATGGAGAAGAAGCACCAGATGTGTGCCCAGTATGTGGGGCAAAACATGATCAATTTATAGAAGTTATAGAAGAAAATATAAATTATCAAAACGATACAGAGGATAAATTTGTTATTGTAGGTAATGGGGCAGCAGGTTTTTATGCAGCAGACTCTATTAGAAAAAGAAATAAAACAGCTAAAATAGTTCTTTTAAGTAATGAAGAAGAGTTAAGTTATTATAGACCAGCTCTTTCAGATTTTATAAATGAAGAAATTAAAAAAGAGGATTTTTATATTGAAGGCAAGGATTGGTACGAAAAAAATAATATAGAAGTTTTACTAGGAGCAAATGTAGAAACTATAGATGAAGAAAATAAAAAAATTATTTTAGATAATAACTCAAGTATAAGTTATGATAAGTTAATACTTGCAAATGGTAGTTCTAACTTTGTACCACCGATAAATGGGCATAATTTAGATGGAGTTTATACTTTAAGAAATAAAAATGATTTAGATAAAATAAAGGTGAATTTAGAAAAAGCAAAAAACATTTTAGTGATAGGTGGAGGACTGTTAGGTCTTGAAGCTGCATATGAAATGAAGCTAGCACAAAAAGAAGTTACAGTAGTTGAAGCTATGCCAAATTTATTAACTAAACAACTAGATAAAGATGGAAGTGTAGTTCTAGAAAATATATTAAAAGAAAATGGATTAAACCTAATGTTAGGTAAATTCATTGATTCTCTAGAAGGCTATAAAAAAGTATCTAAAGCTATGTTTAAAGATGGAAGTTCTATTGATGTAGATATGGTGGTATTTTCTATAGGAGTTAGACCTAATGTTAAAATTGCTAATAACACTAATATAGAAGTTAATAAAGGAATAGTTGTAGATAAGTATATGCAAACTGCATCAAAAGAAATATATGCATGTGGAGATGTAGCTGAAATTGATTCGATGATATGGGCTATATGGCCAGCAGCTATAGATATGGGAAAAGTTGCAGGGGCAAATGCATGTGGAGATAAAATTGAATTTAAAGCAGAAAATTACCCAGTAGGATTAGACGTATTTGAAACAAAAGTGTTTAGTATAGGAAATATAAATAATATAGATAGCTTTATAACATTAAATAAAAAAGATGTTTATAAAAAATTATTTTTTAAAGATGATGTGTTAGTAGGAGCTATATGCATAAATGATTTAAGTAAAAATGTAAACATTATAAGATTAATAGAAGAAAAAGCTAATTTAAATAAAGTTTTAAGTGAAAACTTATTATAGTTAATTAAAAAGATTCATTTCCTAACAATCTATAATACTTATTTATAAAAGTATATAGTAAATGGAGATGAATCTTTTTTCTTTTTTATTACAAAAAAGTAAGAAATAATTCATACCATAAAAACTAAATGTATTGTATAATAGGTAGTGTCAAATTAAAGGGGATGGAGGTTTCCTATGAAAAAGAAAAAGACATTAAATAAAAATATATTACAATATGGCTTTTTGGTATTTATATTAGGAATGACAAGTTACTTAGTTTATAGAACTTTAGACATAGATATGCTTAACGAAGTTGTAGATATGGTAGATAAAAAGTTTATATTTTTTGGAATGTGTGCAGTGATTACACACATGTTATTAGAGGGCGTAGTTTTAAAAATAGTTATAGATAGTATTCATAAAGTTAAGACAAGATTTATCGGTTTTAAATTAGCAACTATGGGATTTTATTATAATTTAATAACACCATTTGCATCAGGAAGTCAGCCGATGCAAATATATGTATTAAACAAATGTAAAATGCCAGCCAGTAAGGCAACCGCTGTTATAATGAACAAATCTATAATATATCAAGTTGTAGTTACAGTATATTGTTCTGTTTTAGTGCTTTTTAATACGGCTATATTAAAGGAATTAAGGGGTGTAATGCCTTTGATATTAATAGGGATTGCAATAAATGCATTTACACTAGTAGTATCTATGATGGTTATATACAATCCTGAGTTAATTAAGAAAGTATCTAAACGGGTTATAAACTTTTTGGTTAAATTTAAATTATTTAAGTTTTTAGAAGGTAAAGTAGAGAAAGTAGAGAGCTTTGCAGATGAATATAGTAAGTCTGTTAATTTATTTATAAAAAATAAAAAAGCACTTATTTTGACACTTCTGGTAACGGTAGTTCAGCTAAGTGTATACTTCAGTATATCATTTTGGATATACAAAGCATTTAATTTAAGTGGGTATACATATATATACATGCTTACATTACAAGCATTTTTATATATGGCGATATCACCTATTCCAACTCCAGGCAACGCAGGCGCTAGTGAACTAGCATTCTTTGCAATATTTAAGAGTGTGTTTCCACAACCTCTTATGGGGTATGCAATTTTCTTATATGGAGGATTTGTATACTATGCAGTGTTAATAGGAAGTGGCATATTTACGATGATAACTCATCACAATATGGATAGAAAAAGTAAGAAAATTAAAAGAAAAAATAAAGAATATGCAGCTTAATATGATTACAAAAGGTATACCGTAGAAACGGCATACCTTTTATTTTACAGAAATTTCTCAAAAATATTACTTTTTACAAGTAACTTGACTTTTTGTGTCTAAATGTATACTATTTTAGTCAAAGGGGAAAATGTTTTTATCATAAAAATTATTCATAAGGGGAGGAATTATTTTGACAAAAGCAAAGAAAAAAATAGGACTGGTACCGAAATTAATAATAGCAATAATACTTGGTATCGTTATAGGTAGTTATGCTCCAAAGGGAGTAATCGAGATTTTAGTCACTATAAGTGGTTTATTTGCTTCATTTTTACAGTTTGTAATACCATTTATAATTTTAGGTTTTGTTACAGCTGGTATAGCTGACTTAACATCAGGAGCAGGAAAGTTATTAGGAATAACAACTGGTATAGCATATTGTTCTACAATAGTAGCTGGACTGCTTGCGTATACCGTTGCAATAACTATTTTCCCTTCTTTTATAAACGCTAGTGCAGCTGGGGCTATAAATGATCCAAATGCAGGTATGCTTTCACCAATATTTACTATACCACTAGAGCCAATGTTAGATGTAACAGCTGCGATAGTTTTCGCATTCATGATGGGACTTGGAATTTCAGCGCTTAGAGGTCGTGGAAGAGGAGAAGGATTATTCAACATTGCTATGGATTTCCAAGAAATAATAAAATCTACTTTAGCGAAAATAATAATACCGTTACTACCTCTTTATATAGCAGGAACTTTTGCTAATATAACTTTTGCAGGACAAGTATGGGATATACTAAAAATATTTGGTAAGGTATATTTAATCGTAATACCACTTCATATCATATACATATGCTTCCAATTTACGCTTGCTGGAACATATACTAAAAAGAATCCAATACAATTACTTAAAAATCAAATACCAGGATATCTAACAGCAGTTGGAACTCAGTCATCAGCAGCTACTATACCAGTAAACGTAGAGTGTGCTGAAAAAAATGGAGTATCTAAACAAATAAGAGAGTTTGTTGTACCTCTTTGTGCAACTATTCACTTAGCTGGAAGTATAATTTCTGTAACATCATTCACAGTAGCTGTTTTAATGATGAATCAAATGAATTATAGTTTAGCAGTAATATTACCATACTTACTTATGTTAGGAGTTGCCATGGTTGCAGCACCAGGAGCACCAGGTGGGGCTATAATGAGTGCACTTCCATTTTTACCTATGGTGGGAATACCATCAGATGGAGGTCTTGCAAGTTTAATGATAGCACTTTACATAACTCAAGATAGTTTTGGTACTGCGGCTAACGTATCAGGAGATAATGCAATAGCTGTAGTAATAGATGAGATAAATGAAAAATCAATTAAACGAGAAAAGAAAAAAGAATATAAAGAAGTTAATGCTTAATAAAAAAGAGTTATCTCGACTTAGAGATAACTCTTTTTATAATAAATTATTATATTAATCAAGTACATTATATATAATTGTATTTGCAATAGATAATAATATAGAAGCACCTATAGCACTAATAAATCCGTATAAGTGTACTCCAGGAACTATACTAAAAGCTAGTTTTAAAACAACCGCATTTATCACTAATGAGAATAAACCTAATGTTAAAAATGTTATAGGTAGTGAGAATAACTGAAGTAAAGGCTTAATTGTTAAGTTTAAAACACCAAAAATGACTGTTAGTATAAGTAAAGAGCTAAAAGATGTTATAGAAACACTGCTCATTAATAATGATACTATATATAAAGATATAGCATTAACTACTATAAATAAAGATACTTTTTTCATAGTAAAAAACTCCTTTTCAATAAAATTTACTAATTTATTAAAGCTTAATATATAATAATATATTCCCATAAAAAAATAAATTACACATTTTATGTAAAATTTAGACCTAAAATTATATTACCATGGTTTAGCCCATGGAGCTTCATAATATTCTTCTTTCCACAATAAATCTGTAGAAACTCTAAATATATCACTAGATAAAGCGGATTTATAAAAAATATTAATTACATTTATTTTATCACACAAATCACTGTTTATAAGAATTTTAAAATCATCACATTCAAAGATTTTATCATTTTCTGTAGGCTCATCCAGAGCTACGCTAAAAACAGGCCCATATCATGCGCTTACTTCTTTTATATACACTCTTAGATACTTAATATCTAAATTATAAGATTTAAAAATATTATTTAGTTCTTTTTTAGCTGGATTACTAATATTTATAATCATAAAAACACATCCTTTATATTTTAATATTTATTAATATACCCTAATTTAAACAAAAATAAATGACAATATTGTTAAGGAATAATTAAGGAATTATTGATATAATAAAAGCTAAGGGAATATTTGGAGATGATAAAAACTATACAGTAAATATTTTTCAGATACACTCATATTATAATAAAGCTATGTATTTAGCATTGTTGTACTTTATAATAGATGGAGTATATTCTCTTATAGAAAGTTTTATAAATTTATCAAAAATAACTGAGGAAGGAATTATCTTTATAGATGGAACTTATGTGAAATATAAAGAAATAAATGTTTAGAAGAATTATCCAAAAGGGTATATATATAATTAAATTTATTGTAATATAGTACAATAAACAGGTATAATATTATATGTATTACTAATATAATGTAAATGGAGTAAATAAATGTAACATAACGTTAAAATGTTATAAACTTAATTATAGATAGAAGGGAAATATGGATATGTTTTTTTTCGATTTTTTTAAAACCAACAAAAAGAAGGTACAAGAACAAATAAGTGAACTTAAAAGTGAAAGAGAGTGTTTAGAGAAAGAATTTAATAAACATCATAATAAATATGAAGAATTATGGAGGAAATATCATAGTAATGAAATGAACTACACTTCAGCTATGAAGGTAGATAATAAGTGTTATGAATTAAAAGCTAGGATTAAAGAACTTGATAAGAAGATAAAGGAATTAGAGGAAGAATTATAAAAT
This sequence comes from Paraclostridium bifermentans, assembly GCF_019916025.1. Classification (NCBI taxonomy): domain Bacteria; kingdom Bacillati; phylum Bacillota; class Clostridia; order Peptostreptococcales; family Peptostreptococcaceae; genus Paraclostridium; species Paraclostridium bifermentans. The sequence goes on from NZ_CP079737.1 coordinate 1,396,111, forward strand.
TGAAAGCTTATAAATTTTGTTATTAAACAAAATTTATAAGCTTTTTTATTTAATAAAATAAAATTTAAATGCTAAGAGATCAAAATAAGAAAATTTTTTATATCACATCTTAAATTGAATATAAAAATAAAATAAAATTCAAAATTTATTGAAATAGATAAAATAAAAATGAATTTTTTATCATTAAAATATAAATAATTGTAGATTAAATGGGAAAGTAAGAAATTAAACTAAATTATCGAAAAATTTAAAAAAATGTAAAAATTGATTGACAATAAATCTCATTTTAAATATAATTTGAAATAACATTATAAAGTTAAGGAGTAAAGAAAGGAAGTAAAGCATGATAAAATTAATAGGTATTTTAGTTGTCATATTAGGATTTGTATTTAAAGTGGAAACTTTATTTACAGTATTAGTTGCGGGGATTGCGACTGGGTTAGTGGCAGGAATGGATATTATGGATATTCTAAACACGTTGGGGCAATCGTTTGTAGATAATAGAGCGGTATCATTATTTATAATGACTCTACCAGTAATAGGAATACTAGAAAGATACGGACTAAAGCAAAGGGCTGTCTATTTAATACAAAAACTTGGAAAGTTAACTACAGGCGGAGTATTTTCTATATACATGATAATAAGACAAATAGCTGGGGCGCTTTCAATAAGAATAAGTGGACATCCTCAATTTGTTAGACCATTAGTTGAACCTATGGCACAAGCAGCAGCAAAGAGTAAGTACAAAAATGTAGATGTAAAAGATGAAGAAGCTATAAAAGCTTTATCAGCAGCTAGTGAAAACTATGGAAACTTTTATGGTCAAAATTTATTCTCTGGAAGTTCAGGAGTATTATTGATAGCATCGACTTTAACTGGATTTGGATATGCAGTAAGTGAGCTAGATATAGCTAAGGCAAGTATAATAATGGCTGTAATAGCATTTTTAATTTCTGCAGTACAGAACTATTTATTTGATAAAAAATTAAATAGAAAATACAACAAATAGGGGAGGACTCATAAGTGCAAAACTTTATAAATATAGGACTAGAATCGTTTTATGTTTTAATGGGAATTTTAATGCTAGTCATTGGTGTTAAATCACTTAAAACAATTGATAATAATAAAAAATATGGAACATTTGCTTTTTGGGTATTACTTAGTTTACCGTTTATATTTGGAAAAGTACTACCAGCAACATTTATTGGAGGAATTTTAGTATTATTAAGTTTATTAACTCTTACTAAGCAAGTTGTGTTTGCGAAATACGAAGTTGCAACTGAAGAGTTTAGTCAAGCTAAATCAGAAAAAATAAAGAGTAAAATATTTTTACCTTCACTTATCTTAGCATTTGCAGCAGTTGCGGTAGCTATGTCACTTTCTTCATATGCTAGTTCATCACAATTTGCAATAGGAGCTGGAGCAATAGTAGCACTTATAAGTGCATTTATAATCACAAGAGCAAAACCTAAAGAAGCAGTTGAAGATGGAGCAAGATTACTTCAACAAATGGGTCCTACTAGTATGCTACCTCAATTACTTGTTGCACTTGGAGTTTTATTTACAAATGCAGGAGTTGGAGATGTAATATCTAATATGATATCAGGAGTGGTTCCAGCAGATAGTAGATTCTTTGGAGTAGTAGCTTATGTTTTAGGAATGGCAATTTTCACTATGATAATGGGTAATGCATTTGCAGCATTTTCAGTTATAACAGCCGGTATAGGGATACCTTTTGTATTATCTCAAGGTGCAGATCCAGCCATAGTTGGAGCTTTAGCATTAACAGCAGGTTATTGTGGAACTTTACTTACGCCTATGGCTGCAAACTTTAATATAGTACCAGCAGCATTACTAGAAGCTAAAGATCAATACAGTGTAATTAAATATCAGGCGCCAGTTGCTATTATATTATTAGCTATACACATATTTGTAATGTATACATTTGCATTTTAATTATTTAGTAAAATTTTAAAGGAGGAAAGTGGAATGAAAATATTAATAACAGGATTTGATCCATTTGGAGGAGAGCCTATAAATCCAGCTGAAGAAGCTGTTAAAAGAATAAAAGATGAAATAAATGGAGCTGAGGTTGTAAAACTGACTATACCTACAGTTAGAACAAAATCAGTTGAAGCTATAGAACAGGCAATAGATAAGCATAATCCAGATATAGTAATATCAGTTGGGCAAGCAGGAGGCAGATTTGATATAACTCCAGAAAGAGTAGCTATAAACCTAGATGATTTTAGAATAAAAGATAATGACGGTAATCAAGTTGTTGATGAAACTATACAAATTGATGGACAGCCGGCATACTTCTCCAATCTACCAATAAAAGGTATGGTAAAACATATGAATGAAAATGGGATACCAGCATCGGTTTCAAACACTGCAGGAACTTTTGTTTGCAATCATGTAATGTATGGGATACTATATTTGATAGATAAAAAATATCCGAATATAAAAGGTGGATTTATTCATATACCATATATGACAGGACAAGTTATAGATAAGAAAAACATGCCTTATATGAGTTTAGATGAAATTGTTACTGGACTTGAATTAGCAATAGAAGCATGTACTATATATAATGAAGATATAAAAGCAATAGGTGGAGAAATATGTTAGTAAAAAAGATATTTGTATATGGTAGTTTAAGAAGCGATATGTTTAATTACAATATATATTTAAATGGAAAAGTAAAAAGTTCTAAAAAAGGATATATAAAGGGGCATTTATCTCATTTAGATAATAAAGGCTATCCAGCAGTTATAAAAGGGAATGAAAAGATTTTAGGTGAATTAATGGAACTTAATGATTTTGAAGCAACGTTAAAAGAACTAGATGATATGGAGAATTATCAGTTAGATGGATTTAACAATGAATATAATAGGCGTGAAGTAGATGTTACTCTTCTGGATGGAAGTATAGAAAAGGCCTATTTTTATGAGTATAATAAAGATGCTGAAATTAATAAAGATGATGTATTAATTTCTATAAAATGTGGTGACTGGAAAGAATATATGTCAAATAAATAAAGAATAAAAGCTATCTTAATAAAATTTTGTAATTTATTAGGATAGCTTTTTTATATTAAAATAAAGGGAATTTTTCACGTGATTATTCACCTATATATAAATCAGTACATAAAATTATATAAGTTATATAATAAGGATGTGTGTACTATTGAATATAGATAAGAATTTTATAAAAATAAATATGCTTCCAGAACATAAGTATACGCTTAAAAACTCAAACTTAAGAAAAGAAGCATCCACTTCTTCTGATATTATTACTGTGATTTCTAAAGGTTCTAAGGTTGAACTTATTGAAGCCTATGATGAATGGAGTAAAGTAAGATATGAATCAAATATAGGATATATACACAATGATTTATTATCAATTACTAAATATACATGGGGTAACTTAAACCTTAGAAAAGAACCGAATACTCAATCAAATGTAATAACTACAATACCAAAAGAATCTAGAGTAGAAGTTATAGAAAATATAGGAGATTGGAGCAATATAATATATAATGACATAGAAGGTTATGTATTTAATTACTTTTTATCCGATGATGGAAATAAACATGATGTACTAGATTATAAATATTTTTATAGTGATATGAGCAAATTTGTAAATCAAAATAATATAAAAAGTCCTACAAATAATTTATTAGTAACTGATTTAAAAAATAAATATACTTATGTTTTTAAAAAGAACAATAATAATTGGGTTCAGATATATAAATGGAAATGTACCGTTGGAAAACCCAGTACTCCAACTATAACAGGAATTTTTTATATAGATGGAAGAAAACTATATTTTGGAACGGATGAGTATAGGGTTAAATATGCAACTCGTATAAAGGATGGATATTACTATCATTCGATACTTTATGATTCAACAGGAAGCTATATAATAGATGGAAGGTTAGGGCAAGCTTTAAGTCATGGTTGTATAAGACTAGATACAGAAAATGCTAAATGGATATATGACAACATATTGGATACTACTACAGTGGTAATACATTAAATATATAAGGGAGTTTGATAAATGTGAATGTTAAACTCCCTTATATATTTAACATATATTAGGAAACTATGTTATTATATACTAAAGCATTAATGAAAGGAAAAAGATATAATGGGAAAAACACTAGTACTAGCAGAAAAACCTTCTGTAGGAAGAGATTTAGCTAGAGTATTAAATTGTAAAAATGAAAAAAATGGATATATAGAAGGTAGTAATTATGTAGTAACATGGGCTCTTGGCCATTTAGTAACACTTGCTGAAACTGAAAGTTATTCAAATAAATATAAAAATTGGGACATAAATGATTTACCTATATTACCTAAAAATTTAAAGACCGTAGTTATAAAAAAGACATCTAAACAATTCAACACAGTAAAAGCTCAACTAAATAGAAATGATATTGAATCGATTGTAATAGCTACAGATGCGGGTAGAGAAGGAGAGCTTGTAGCAAGATGGATAATAGAAAAAGCACAAGTTAAAAAGCCTATAAAGCGTTTATGGATATCATCTAGTACAGATAAAGCTATAAAAGAAGGATTTTCAAAACTTAAGGATGGGAAAGAATACGAGAACTTATATCGCTCAGCAGTTGCTAGAGCAGAAGCTGATTGGTTAGTTGGAATAAATGCAACAAGAGCACTTACAACGAAGCATAATGCACAACTTTCTTGTGGTAGAGTTCAAACTCCTACTGTAAATATGGTTTACAAAAGAGAAGAGGAAATTCAAAAATTTAAACCAAAAGAATTCTATGGTATTAAATTACAAGCACCTATGTTTAGTTTAAACTGGGTTGATTCTAAAACTAATAGCCAAAATAGCTTTAATAAAGAAAAAGTAGAAAATATATTAACTAAGATAGAAAATAAAAATGCTGAGATATTAGAAGTTAATAAAACTTATAAAAAGAAATATTCACCAGGACTATATGATTTAACAGAATTACAAAGAGATGCAAATAAAATATTTAATTTCTCTGCAAAAGAGACTTTATCTATAATGCAAAAATTATATGAACACCATAAAGTTCTTACATATCCTAGAACAGATTCCAAATACATTAGTACTGATATAGTAGACACTTTAAAGGATAGAGTTAGAGCTGTGAGTGTAAGTGACTATGCAAAAGTTTGTACTAAAATATTAAAAGACAAAATAAAAACTAATAAATCATTTGTAGATAATTCTAAAGTAACAGATCACCATGCGATAATACCTACTGAGGAGAGAGTATTCTTAAGCGATTTAAGTGATAGAGAAAGAAAAATTTACGATTTAGTAGTAAAAAGATTTTTAAGTGTTTTAAGTGATCCTTTTGAATATGAACAAACAACTATAAAGGCTAACATAGAAGGGGAAACTTTTGTAGCTAAAGGTAAAAAAATTATTAAATTAGGATGGAAAGAAAACTATACTAATATAGATGAAGATGATGACAATGATCAAAATCTTCCAAACTTAAATAAAGATGATATTATAAAGGTAGCTAAATGTAGTTTAACTAGTGGCAAAACACAACCTCCAAAACCATTAAATGAGGCTAGTTTATTAGCTCAAATGGAAAAAGAAGGTCTTGGAACAGTTGCAACTCGTGCAGATATAATAGAAAAGATTTTCAATTCCTTCTTGGTTGAAAAAAGAGGAAAAGACATTTTTATAACATCTAAAGGAAAGCAATTGTTAGAGTTAGTTCCTAGCGAGTTAAAATCGGCAGAGCTTACATCTTCTTGGGAGCAGAAGCTTAATCAAATATCATGTGGTAATTTAAAGAAAGATGTATTTGTAAATGAAATGAAAGACTACACTAAAGATATTGTAAAAGATATAAAAAGTAGTGATGCTAAATTTAAACATGATAACTTAACTAAAAATAAGTGTCCTGAATGCGGAAAGTATATGCTTGAAGTTAATGGAAAAAGAGGAAAGATGCTAGTTTGCCAAGATAGAGATTGCAACACTAGAAAGATGGTTTCTACAACTACCAATGCGAGATGTCCTGTTTGCCATAAAAAACTTGAACTTAGAGGCGAAGGGGAAGGGAAGACTTTTGTTTGTAGCTGTGGACATCGTGAAAAACTAAGTACTTTTAATAAGAGAAAGAAAGAAGAAAATAACAAAGCATCTAAAAGAGATGTTAATAAGTATTTAAAGAGCCAAAACAAACAAGAAGAAAGTTTTAATAATCCTTTTGCAGAGGCATTAGCTAAACTTAAAAAATAGTTATTCTAATTAACACGAAGGGGGTTATATGTATGATGCTACATCATACATATAACCCCTTTTTATATAGACTTTGATTAAATTATAGCACTTACTAAAAATATGAACTATATTTAATTAAAAAAATAGGTGTAACAGTTTTATGAATTAATATATGAGTTAAGATTGTAGATAAAGATAGTTTACATAATTAAATTTAAGTAACTTATAAGATTTATTTTTAAGCTGTGAAAAAGTAATCCCAATAAGTATATATACTTAAAATAAATGCAACTAATGTGTAAGCAAGAGAGACAAAAAAAGGAGTGCTTTTAAAGAACTTAAGACCATAATTACGAGTTGTTTCTTTATCAATTGATATTGCGGTCCAATAGTCTAAAAACCTATTATAGATGTTATCCTCTGTTGAAAAAAATCCTATAATTGTTGTGAATAAAACTCCTATTATTAAAGACATGTCAAGAAAAGATACTTGTAAAGAATTGCTTATTAGGTGGTTCACTAAAACTATTATAAATAGAGTTAGAATACCGATGAAAAGTTTTTTCAAATATATACCTCCTTAATTTGTTTAATATAATTGTATAGATTTAAATAGATTTAATCAATAGAAAAAAGGGTAATCTAGTTACTATATATAATTATTAAAAATAAGTTGTTAATGTGATAACAAATTAAAAAGAAAAAGGTGGTGTAATGATGAAAGATATTAAGTTAGTAAAACTTATTGGAGATATAAATAAAAGCAATATAGATGAAATCAACAAATTAGGAATTGGAGTAGAGATTCAGAGTTTTCCTCAAAATATTTTAGATGAAGATTATAGTACAATAATAAATGATTGTAGTAAAAAATTAAAAAATTTTAGCAATGTAATATCATTACATGGATCCTCATTTGATTTAAACCCAGGTAGTACAGATAAAAAGGTTATTGAGTTAACAAAATATAGATACATGCAGTCAGTTGAAATTGCCAAGGAAATAGGTGCTAAATATGTGATTTTTCATAGCCAACTAAACCCTTTATTAAGTGTAGAGAAAATAAGAAAACTTAAGTTAGACAATCAAATAAAATTTTGGCAAGATTTTATGAACGAAATTAATGATATAGATGTGACTATTTTATTAGAAAATGAGTATGATGAAAGTCCTGAAGAGATTTTATATATTGTTGAATCAGTAAACTCTCCTAAACTTAGAATATGTTTAGATACAGGTCATATTTTAGCATACTCTAAAAAATCTTTAGAAGAATGGATAGTGTCGGTAAAAGATTTTATAACGTATATACATTTACATTTTAATGATGGCAAAAATGATTCTCACAGCAGACCAAGCTATGAACAGCTAATTTATTTCAAAAACATAATAGAAGAAGCTAAAATAAATCCTATATTATCACTAGAATATAGCTTTGAAAATATAGTAGAAGAAGTAAATAGAGTAAGGAATATTTTGAGTAAAAAATAAATAAAAAAGTGTAGTCAAAATAATATAAAAAGACTACACTTTTTTATTTGTTTTAGTAAATCTCCGCTGTCAGTATTCAAATTAGTATACAACATAGAAACCACTTAATAATATTGTTAATTTTATAAATTTGAAACTGTGAGATATGTTTGAATATGTAAAAAGATGGTATATATATTAATGTTGAAAATTTAATAATTATTTAGGAGGGATAGATATGAAAATTAACAAAGCAATTATTATAGCATTAGGATTAGTTGTTATATGTGGGGTTGGAGTAAGTTATTCGTTAGTAAAAGATGACAAAGCAGAATACCTAACAAAAGACCAAGCAAAAAATATTATTTTAGAAAAAGTACCAGATGGTAAGATATTAGAGTTTTCTTATGATAATGAAAATAATTCACCAAAGTATGAATCAGAAATAGTTAAAGATACTATGAAATACCAAGTTGATGTAGATGCTGAAACTGGTAAAATAATAAACTTTGAACAAGAGGTACTTAAAGATCAAAATAATGTAAAAACTTCAGATAAGCTAATAAGTGAAGATAAAGCTATGGATATAATGATTAACAAAGTTCCAAAAGCTACAGTTCAAAAATTTAACTTAGACAAAGATGGGAAAAATGATGAGTATGAAGGTGTACTTACAAAAGCAGATACAAAATATGAAATAACAGTAGATGCAAAAACTGGAGATATAAAAGAGTTTAGTCATGAACAAATAAAAGTAAAAGACACAAAAGCAGCTAAAGATAATCAATATGGAGATATAGAGATCAATGACTAAAATAAGAAAAGTGTAGTTATCTAACGATTAAGAATTAGATGGTTACACTTTTTTTATTTAAATATAAATAAAATGGTATAGGCGAAAACTATTAATCTAACAATAAATATAGAATTAAGCTATATTTATTGAAAGCAAATAACAAATTTAGTAAAATTAGAAAAACTAATTTAAAAATTGAATTCTGTATGTATAAAAATTTATAAACATTTATAGGTACTTATACATATAATTAAAAAAATAGGAGGGGTAATATATGTTATATAATAATGTTTTAGATCTTATAGGAAAAACTCCAATAGTTAAGCTAAACAATATTCAAAGTGAAAATAATATATTTTTAAAGCTAGAAAAATACAATATAGGTGGAAGTATAAAAGATAGAGCTGTTCTTGGGATGATTGAAGACCTTATGGAAAGCGGAGATATAAAAAAAGGAGATACTATAGTAGAGGCAACAAGTGGAAATACGGGAATTGCTTTATCTATGATTGGAAAGCTAAAGGGGCTTAAGATTATTATAGTTATGCCTAGCTCTATGAGTAAAGAGCGTAGAGATTTGATGAAAGCCTATGGAGCAGATATAATACTCACAGGTGAAGGTGGAATGCAAGCCTCTATGGATAAAGCAAGTGAATTAATAAGTTCAAATGGAAATTATAAATCTTTGAAGCAATTTGAAAATAAAAGTAATCCTAAGAAACACTACGCTACAACTGCAATAGAAATATATGAAGATATTAAAGATATAGATATATTTGTGTGTGGTATAGGAACAGGTGGAACAATAAGTGGAGTTGGAAAATATTTAAAAGAATTAAACAAAGACATAAAAGTTATTGGAGTTGAGCCAGAAAGTTCTCCTTTAATATCTAAAGGACATAGTGGACCTCATAAGATACAAGGAATAGGAGCAAATTTTATACCTAAAAATTTAGATATGAGTATTGTAGATGAAATAGTAACTGTAAAGGATGAAGACGCTATAAGCACTATCAAGTTACTGGGAGAAAAGGAAGGAATACTAGTAGGGATTTCATCTGGAGCAAATGTATATGCAAGTATGGAGATAGCTAAGAAGTTTAAAGGAAAAAACATTGTAACAATATCTCCTGATGGAATAGAGAAGTATCTATCTATGGATATAATTGGAGGATAGAATGCTAAAAAAAATAAATGCTGACATAGAGTATATAATTGAAAATGACCCAGCTGCAAGATCTAAGATAGAAGTTTTTTTACTTTATCCATCAGTTCATGCTTTGATTGGTCATAGAATTGCACATTGTTTTTATAAATACAAAATGTTTTTTATAGCAAGATTTATATCACAAGTAAATAGATTCATAACTGGAATAGAGATACATCCAGGTGCAACTATAGGAAGTGGAATTTTAATTGACCATGGTATGGGAGTTGTAATAGGAGAAACTGCAGAGGTTGGCAATAGAGTTACTATATATCATGGAACCACATTAGGAGGAACAGGAAAAGACAGCGGTAAAAGACATCCAACTGTAGGGGATAATGTAGTAATAGGAGCAGGAGCTAAAGTTTTAGGACCGATAACTATAGGTGAAAATTCTAAAGTAGGCGCAAATTCAGTCGTATTAAAGGATGTACCACCAAACAGTACAGTGGTTGGAATACCTGGGAGAATAATAAAAAAGGAATAACTAAATAGTTATTCCTTTTTTTATTTCAGTGTAAAGTTTAAAATAATGTACGTCGAATAGGGGGAAACTAAATTTTACTTATCAAACTTCACGTAATCTAATTCATTAGATATACTTATATTTAAAACATATGAAAGCGAAATTTCGTTTAAGAATTTAGCTTTCTCTTCATCACTTAAATTTATTAAATCGAGTTTTTGATGATATTCCATCACAAAAGCTTTTAAGTCTTTTATATGGTCGAACATATAATAATTAAGACCTTCATTTTCGATAGAGTAGTTTTCTTTTATTATTTTAAAGATAGTTCTACCACCAAATAAATCTGCTAAATATCTTGTATAAGCATGTGCAACTAGCAATTTAGGATTTGTTTGAGATATTTCATCTAATCTATCAACGAAAACCCTTGTTGAATCGCAAATTTCGATTGAATCAATCTTGTATCCTAATAAGAACTTAGAGTCATCAAGTAAAGCATTAGCTCTAAATACTTCAGGAGTTATAAATTCTTTTAAGACTTCATCGTCTTTATGCTTTTCAAGATTCTCCTCTATTGCTTTGTAAATAAAATAAAGATTATAGATATACTCTCCGTATGTTTCAACATTAGCATCTCCATCAATTAATCTTTTTATGAACCCTGTATTTTCAGCCATATCGTGTAATCTTTTTGTGCTACTTTGAATGACTTTTAAAAAGTTCATATCCATAAAATCATCTTCTTTCTTTTGTATTGTGATTACTAATAAAATAAATACCCTAGGAAATTAAAACTAAAACATCAATTTTAATAGTTATTACAATTTTGATATATTAGGACAATAAGGTTTAATGTATAATAAAATATACTATAATTACTAAGAGGAAACTTTTAATTAAGATAATTAAAGATAGGTGATAAAATGCAAGACTATAACAATATACAGATAAGAGAACTAGAAAATTGGAAAGAAAAAATGAAAAAGAAGCCATCAATAATAAATAAAGCATCTAAAGAAGCTCAAAATAAACTAAATTCAGTACTTCCTGAAAATTATCATAATATACTCACTACAGCTATAAAGAATATGACAAAAGTTGTTTTATTTGGTTCAAAATATACTACAAAAGCTCCAATTGAAAATATTTCATTACAAGAGCGAGACGAATTAGCTTATGAAAAGATTAGATTATACAAAAAAACTGCTATGTTAGAAGGAGCAGGTACTGGAGCTGGAGGAATTATTGTTGGGCTTGCTGACTTTCCTTTACTTTTAAGTATAAAAATAAAACTTCTATATGAGATTGCAAGTATTTATGGATTTGATACTAAAGATTATAAAGAAAGAATATATTTATTAAATATATTTCAATTAGCCTTTTCAAGTCAAAATCATGTTAATAGTATATTTAAAGATATGGAGCATTTTAATGAATCAAAAGATAGACTATCAGATGATATAAATGAATTTGAATGGAGAAAATTTCAGCAGGAATATAGAGATTATATAGATTTAGCTAAGTTACTTCAGCTAGTGCCTGGGATAGGAGCTTTTGTTGGTGCATACGTAAACAATAAATTAGTAGATAAGTTGGGAGAGTATGCAATATATTCTTATCATATGAGGTTGTTAGATACTAGCGGATATATAAAAGAAAATGAGAGTTTTTTATCTAAAAGTTATAAAAAAATCATATCAAGAGTCAAATAATTAAAAAATTTACAAAATAAGTGTATGTTAATATTATGATATCAACATACACTTACTTAAATTAAAAGCGTTTAGTCCTATAAAATCTATACAAAAAGTCTTTTTCTAACGTTTTACTAAGAGTTGCACTTTCTTGGAAATTAATAAACTTTATTTCTAAAGCAGATTTACTAGTAGGAATAACCTTATGTATCAACTTAAGGTTTACTATATAACCTTTATGAGATTTAAAAAAGTTTGGTGGAACTCTAGCATCTAAATCATCGAAATTCTCATAAAATTTTATAATATCATGATCTTTAGTATATAGGTTTACAGCTCTGGAGTTTTTCTCAAACATAACTATATCATCGAAATTAATCATATGTATCTGTTTTCTAATTTTATAAACAAATAAAGTGTCATCTATAAAATTATTTGTAGCTAGTTTATGCGAATTAATGTGATCAATAGCAATATTTACAGAATCTAAAATTTTGTTTTCAGTAAACGGTTTAACTATAAAATCAACTGGATGAACTTTAAAACTTTCCAAGCTATAATCAGAAAATCCAGTTACAAAAATTATATGAACATCTTTATCTATCGAAGATATTTCTTTGGCACAATCTATACCATTTTTATGAGGCATATCAATATCTATTATAAGTAAATCTATTTTCTCACATTTAATAAAATCTATTGCTTCTATACCATTTTTAACTTTTTTTACATAGTCAACATATCCAGATTTTTTCAGTATATTTTCAATATCATCTCGAACAGCTTTATCATCATCACATATCAAAACTTTTATCATAAATATTTTCTCCCTATAAACTTTTATTAACAATATTTAGGTATTAAAATCGTAAACTCAGTTATAAATTCGTCGCTACTTGCAAATATATGATACCCATATTTAGCTAAAATGTTTTTAACTAGATAAAGACCGTACCCCCTATGTTCACCGTCTTTAGTAGAAAAACCTTCATCAAATATACTTTCCGTATTATGTATTTTAGGTCCGTTGTTTTTTATAGATATAACATATTGAAATTCATCTTCATAAACAAATAACTTTATATATTTATTATTTTTATTAAGTGCAGATAGTGAATCAATAGCATTATCTATTATATTTAGTAAAACAGAACTCATTTCATTAGGTTCAATAACTAGATTATCTATGAAATCTTGTATATAAACATCAAAAGAAATATTTTTTAGAAGACACTCTTCATATTTTAAAGATGCAATTGCATCCAAATAAGAAACCTTTCCGTATCTTGAAGTTTTACTTCTAAAACTATTAGATATATTTGTTATATACTCCTTAGCATCGTTACTAAGTCCATTATTTAATAAAGAGTACACAACTTGAAGATGTTTTAGATAATCATGTTTTTGACTCCGAAGTTTACCTATAATGTTATCTTTATGCTCAATTTTAATATTTAGATTTTTAAGTTCTGTTTTATTACAATTATCATTATCTATTAATTTAATAATTTTATAGGCTATATAAAAACTAATATATATAATTAAAAAAGATAAAAATATTTTAAACAACCCACTAAATAATAAATTGCAATTAAGTTTAATTAGAATAAGAACTAAAAATTTTTTTATAAGAACTGATATTACGATAGATATAAATATTGTTATTAGACCTTTTTTTGAAAGTGACAGTTTTTTAAAAAACAAAAACTTATCAAGGTAAAAATTAAGTCCTATAAATAAAATTAAAATATATATAGGAAATACAATAATATTGTCCATAACTCACCCCTAAATGATTTTATATACAGATTATAACATTTATAAAAAAATATGTAAAAACTGGGAATTTACAAAGAAGCTATAAAAAAGTGAAAAATAAGTTATAAATTTATGTAAACAACCTTTAAAAACTTGAAAATTTGCAATTTGATACATTTTTTAAATGAATATATAATTAAGTTATCAAATAGGGAGGAATATATAAATATGGGGAATGATTTGAGTATAGTATTAAAATACATAAAAAGTTATAAAACAAGGTCATTAGCTATAATACTAAGTATAGTGCTTGGAACAGCTCTTATAGTAGGGGTAGGTACATTAGCTAGAAGTGCGCAACAAGCAGATGTAGATAGAATGAAGAGAGAATTAGGAACTCATCATGTAATATTTAAAGATATAAATAAAGATCAATTAGAGATTGTAAAACAAGGAAATGATATAAAAGAGATTGGTGTTACATCATATTATGCATCTACAGAACTTGGTGAGAAATTACCAATAAATATACAATATGCAAGTGAAAATTATTTAAATAATGACTCAGAGCTTAAAAAAGGAAGATTTCCAAAAGGAAATAATGAAGTTGTAGTTGAAGAATGGGTTTTAAATAGTATGGGGTTAGAACCTAATTTAAATCAAGAATTAACTTTTAAACTATATCAAAAAGAAAAGCCTGAAACATTTAAAGTTGTTGGAATACTAGAAGATAGATATAAAGAAAAACAAATTGGAGTATGTGAAATGTTTTTGGCACTAGATGAAAACAATATAAATAAGTTTAGTACTTATGTAGAGTTTTATGAAAATAGTGATATAAATAAAAATATAAACAATATATCAAAAAAGGCTAAATTAAATAAAGAAAAACAAGTAAATACAAATAAAATGCTTGTAGAATCTATACAAAAAAATGGGTCAGTAGATGAGGCAAGCAAAAATATGACAATTGTATTAAGTTTATTTGCAGGTCTTGTAATATACAGTATTTATTCAGTATCTGTATATCAAAGAATAAGAGAATATGGAGTATTAAGAGCGCTTGGATCTACTAGTATAAAAATATTTAAGCTAATGTTTAGTGAACTTTTAATATTAAGTGTAATAGCTATTCCTATTGGTATATTTATAGGTATGGGTGGAGCACAGATATTTAATAAGTTAGTAGGAAATATTCAATTTGAAGGTAAAATAAGCCAAACGCCATTTGTTGTACCTAGTTCTATAATTTTATTATCAATAGTATGCACCTTATTAGTAACATTATTAATAAGTGTATTAACTTATATTAAAATAAAAAAAATAGCACCTATAGAAGCTATAAGAAAGAAATTTGGATTAGAAGGAAAAGCAAAAAGTAATAATTCAATATTGTCAAAACTAAGCAAAAACATATCAGTTACTAAGGCAATATCTTTTAGAAATATATTTAGAGATAAAAAATCATTTATAATTATTATTTTATCTATGAGCTTAGGTGGAATTATGATTATAAAAACTAATTATGCATTTTCAAGAAGTAAACAAATGAATGCATCAATAAACAAGGAAACATTTATGAATGGTGATTTTATACTAAATGTTAGTGGTGCAATGGATGAACAAAATGGTTTGGTTGATAAACAAATAAATGAAATAAAAAATATAGATGGCATCAGAGAAGTTAAAACTGCTAAAATTTTAAACACTAGAATGCAAATAGATAAAGATAAAATTTTGGATAAACAATTTTTTGATTGTCTAAAAAAAGGTGGTTATTATGGTGAGGTTTTAAATGGTTTACTTATAGATGATAAAAGTACAGGAGATTATTTAATAAAGCAAAAGTTAAAGGGTTACAATGATGAAATGCTAAAATCATTAAATAAATACAAAACAAGTGGAGAGATAGATATAGATAAAATAAAAACAGAAAATTTAGCAGTAGTATATATACCACATACATATGAAGTATTTGAAGGATATAGAGATATTGGAAATCATACTTATGGGAAACCAATAGTTGATATAAAAGTAGGAGATACTGTAAAAGTTAAATACCCAAAAGGAAAAATAGATACTGATGAATATTGGAAGGGTAGAGGTAACTATGAATATGAAGAATATGAGTTTAAAGTAGGAGCCATAGTGGATTATCCTTTTGCTGATGACAATGTATATTCAGCTGATAGTGGAGTAGATGTAATTATAAGTGATTCAAACTTTAAGGAAATAACAAATATTAATAATTACGATTTAGTGTATACAAATATAGAAAATAGTGCAAATCATAATGTTATAAATAAACAATTAGGGAAGATAGGTAGCCAAGTACCAGGAACCACTACTACAGATTTAGTAAAAGAAAAGCAGGATAATGAAAAAATGACACAAAAAGAATTGATTTATGAGTATGGGAAAATAAGTATAATATTTATGATAAGTATATTTAATATAATAAATAATGTGAGTTACAACTTAACATCTAGAACTAGTGAATTTGGTATGCTGAGAGCTGTAGGCATAAGTGAAGATAAATTTAAGCTTATGATAGTTTTTGAAGGTTTATTATATGGGATATTTTCAAGTGTAGTAGTTATAGTTGGAGGAATTTTATTACAACTTAGAATGTATAAAACATATGGATTTGAAACATATGGAATAGAATTTGCTATAGCCTACAAAGATTACATATTAATAGCTGTAACAAACATACTAATAGGATTGTTTGCAACATATATACCAGCAAGAAAAATAAAAGAAAGCAATATAGTGGAATCTATAAATATAGTGGAATAGGGTGAATATTATGGTAATACTTGAAACAATAAATTTAGGTAAAATATACGGGAAAAAAGAAACAACTGTACATGCGTTAGATGATGCTAATTTAAAAATAAATAAAGGCGAATTCGTTGCAATAGTAGGACCTAGTGGAAGTGGGAAAAGTACATTTCTACATTTAGTAGGGGGCTTAGAACGACCAAGTAGTGGGACTATAAAAGTAGATGGTAAAGATATATGTTGTTTAAGCGATAAAGAGCTTGCAAAATATAGAAGACAAAAAGTTGGATTTGTATTTCAACAATATAATTTAATACCTGTACTTAATGTAGCTGAAAATATAGAGTTGCCAGTTAAGTTAGACAATAGAAAAGTTGATAAGGATTATATAAATGAACTGATGGAATTATTAGGTATTAGCGATAGAAAAAACCATCTCCCTAGCCAATTATCAGGAGGACAACAACAAAGGGTAGCAATAGCTCGTGCATTGTCAGCTAAGCCGAGTATAATACTTGCAGATGAACCTACAGGAAATTTAGACACAAAAACTACAGAAGAAGTTATAAATCTTCTTAAATCATCTATTAAAAAATATAATCAAACTCTAATAATGATAACACATAATGAAAATATAGCTAAAAAAGCAGATAGAATAATCTCTATTGTAGATGGAAAACTAAACGAAAGTTATTCCACAAACAGCTAAAAAAATAGTTAAAATAAAAATTTGTAAAATTTATAAAAAACTTAAGTAAAAAGCCTTGGGGTAGGTAAGAAATCTATTCCAGGGATTTTTTTATTTGAAAACTTACTAAAATAACATATAAAGGGTTTTTATATCATAAATCTAATTGTATATATACATTGAAAATTTATATTTCACAACGTATATACTTTGAAGCAATTCAAAAGGGAGTTGAAAAACGAAGTGTTAGAATCTATACAAGATAAAAATATTATTACAGATAGACTAATACTAAGGAAATTCAATATAAGTGATGCTAGAGATATGTTTGAAAACTGGGCATCTGACAGTGAAGTAACTAAGTTTTTACAATGGGAACCTCACATAAGTGAGGAATATACAAAATCAGTAATTGAGACATGGATTAGAGATTATAAAACTGAAATGTCATATCACTGGGCAGTTGAACTAAAAGAAACAAAAGAAGTTATTGGAGAAATATATATATTTAATATAAAGCAGAAAAGAAGGTGTTGTGAAATAGGAATATGTATAAGTAAGAGGTTTTGGAATAAAGGAATTTCTACAGAAGCATTAGTTTCAACTATAAATTTTATATTTAAAGAAACTGAGCTATGGAGAATCATTGCTATGCATGATGTTGAAAACATAGCATCTAAAAAGGTAATACTAAAAAGTAAAATGAAATACGAAGGAGAATTTAAATGTAAAACAAATTTAGCTGTCTATTCTATATCAAAGAAAAATAAAAAGAATTATTTGTAAGATTTAAAAAGGAATTATAGTATTATATTTATAAAGCCATTATAAAAGTTGATATTAGGAGGGCACATGAAAAAATATTATCTAGCATATGATGAAAGATATAAAAAAGCACATTCTGAGGGGATTTTATGGTTTTCTAATAATCCAACATCGGATTTGTTAAAATGGATAGAACATTATGATATCTCAAAGCAAGATAAAATATGCGAAGTTGGATGTGGAGAAGGAAGAGATGCTTTGTACCTAGGAATTAAAGGATATAAAGTAAAAGGAATTGATGCATCAGAATCTGCAATAAATAAGTGTAAAGAGTTAGATAATAAAAACTTAGAAAATGTTGAATTTGAAGTTGAAGAAATAATAAATTTAGATAATAGTGAAATTACAAAATATAAATGGATATATGCAGTAGGCGTTTTACACATGCTTGTAGATGATAACGATAGAAATTTATTTTTAAAATCAATTTATAATATGCTAGATAGGGGAGGCCATGTACTCTTAGTAAACATGGGAGATGGAGAAGTTGAGATGAAAACTGATACATCTAAAGCATTTGAAATACAAGAAAGAAATAATAATAGCAAAGGCAAAAAAGTTCTGGTTGCATCTACTTCATATAGATCTATAAATTGGAAAAATCATATAAAGGAATTAGAAGATGCTGGTTTTTTAATTGAAAAAACTATAAATACACAAAACGATGAGTATGGAAATTGCATGGTTGTATATTTAAAAAAATCTTAAAATAATAAAGATAAAAGAGGGAGTTTAAACTCCCTCTTTTTTTTAAAAGTACAAACAATATTTCAATTGTTAGTTAATAGCAAATTGATTTTTTAAGAATTTTAGTTAATAAATTTACATTTATTAAAGGATTTTAAGTATATATATCTAAAATATATCAAAGTAAGAGAATAAATAGAATAATAAAAAAATAAGATTATTTTAAGTGTAAAAATTTTAAAATAAATAAATTAGGGGGATATAAATGATAATTTGTAAAAATTTATTCATAAGAACATTGGAATTAGGAGATGAAGAATTTTTATACAAATGGTGGAATGATGGAGAAATTATGGAACATTCTACTCATGCATTTGGAATTTTAAATAGTAAGGAAGCTATAAAGCGCAAACTATTCAAAGAGTTTGAAAATGAAACAATGTTTCCAACAGATAAAAGATTTATAATTTGCAAAAAAGATGACTCAACGCCAATAGGTGAAATTAATTATTGTAATTGGGATAGTAGAAGCCAAAAAGCAGAGTTAGGAATAAAAATTTGCAATTTAGATGAACAAGGAAAAGGACATGGATTAGATGCTTTATATCATTTTATAGATTTTATGTTTAAGTTTTTAAATTTAAATAAAATAGAGTTAACAACGATGGCTGACAATAAAAGAGCACAACAATTGTATAAAAAACTTGGGTTTAAAAATATAGGAATAATTAGAGATGGATACTTCGATAGTAGGTTTGGTGAATTTTCAGATGTAGTTTATATGGACTTAATAAAAAAAGAATGGGAAATTTATAAATATGAATTCGAAAAGGAATTTTTAATGACATATAGATAAGTTATATTTTATACAAATATAACTTATGATTTAAAATTGAATTATATATTAAAGGAATATTTAGTATATACAACTTTAATATATAATTCAATGAATTTAAAAATTAATCAGTATAACCAGTGAGTTCTTTATGATTTCGTAGAGCTCCAATAGAAGAAATTATAGTTAAAATTAAATAAACAAATCCAAAGCTACTGTTACATGAAATATTCCATATAGTAGCTAGAAATAATATTAATCCTAAACAAAACCAAATATTTCATCTTAACTTCAAATCTCGGTTCATAAAAATACCACCTTTTAGTATATAGTTTTTAAAACAAGTCTATTCATATTTATAATTACCATAAACATCAAAAATAAACACGAGTACAACATGTACATGAGTTATTTTTATAAATAAAATTCGACTTTAAGTAGCATAATCCTTTAAACTTATAGTATATATGATAAAAAATAATTACTGGATGTATTTTGGAGGGCGAAATGAGCAATATCAATATAAAAAGAGTAGTTGAATATATAGAAATACCATATGAATTATTATACTTAGCAGATCCATCTAAAGAATCAATAAATGATTACATAAGTAGAGGTGATTTATATGTTGCATATATTGAAAATGAAGTTGTAGGTGCATATGTAATATTAAAGACTAGGTCATTAACTGCAGAGATTATGAATATATCGGTAAAGGAAGCGTACCAGCAAAAAGGTATTGGCAAAGTTTTAATAGAACATGCTATAAGTACAAGTAAAAATTTAAATATTAAAACATTAGAAGTTGGAACAGGAAACTCAAGTATATATCAATTAGCTTTCTATCAAAAATGTGGATTTAGAATAGTAGGAGTGGATAAAGATTTTTTCAAAAAACACTATAATGAAAAGATAGTAGAAAACGGAATAGAATGTATAGATATGATTAGGATGAGTATGGATTTATAATTATACGACAGATTATAAATCATTTAATTAAAATACTATACACTTTACTTGAAATGCGAATTGAAATATGATAATGTTACATAAAATAAATTATTTTGGAGGAGATTTTTTAATGGCTTTTTTTAATAAGTTAGCAGGATATGGATCAATAGATAGTTCAGCAGGAAATAAAATTAAAGATTATTTAATAGATGGAGAAGAGATAATACAGGCTTTTACATTTATAAGAGACTCTATAATATTAACAAATTATGGTATATACTTAGTAGATGTTCAAGGTGTTAGTGGAAAAAAAGTAGAAGTTAAATTTTTCCCTTCTAAAAACGTAAAAAGTATATCTTTTGAATCTGCATCTACATTTGATTTAGATGTTGATATAAAAATAGGAGTTGATGGAAATACGGTTATAAGTCAAAGTGGGATACCTCATAGTGCACCTATTTCATTTAAAGTCCCTAAAGCTCAAGCTGAAGAAGCTAGAGAAATTGTTAAACTTGTAAAGGTAAACTACTTAGTTAGATAAGTAAATATAAATTACAATAAAAGTACACTTAGTAATTTACTAAGTGTATTTTTATTGTAATTCTTTAAGTAAGTTATCACAGTACTTAACCCATAAAATTTCATGTTCAAAATTAGATATTATCCTGTCATTTAAATTTTCTATAGATTCGAGACCCATTTCTTTAGATTTATTATGAATAGTTAAATAAAGCTTTGTAGGTCCGGGAACCTCTTCTATTGGATGAATTTGTGAAGAGATAAATTCTTTACCGTTTTCAAAGGCAGCCATAGCCCTTGAGTGGCCATCTATAAGTGCGTATTCTCCATCAATTATCCCAACTAGTACTGGAGGAAATACAGGATTTTTATCTTCGTTGTATATTTTTCTTATTTTTTCTAATTTATCTTTATTTATATAAAAATTATTTGGCCTCAATTCCTTTATTGGAAGTTCTTTTAATATCATTTTAGCCCCCCTTTTTCAAAATTATCAACTAGATTTAATATATTAGATATACGAGTAAAATGTCCTTTAATTTAATGTTTTTTTATTAAAATAAAGAATAAAGGAGGTAAGGCGTATAAATCGTAGAATAGTTAAATAAAAGTAGAATTAAGACACTATATAGACTAAATAAGTAAAATAGTAAGAAATTTAAACAATTATAGTTTAGTTCTAGCATAAATAGGAGGCATGTGTATGTTAAAAAACATAGGGACTGAAATTGTAGAAACAAAAAGGTTGATATTAAGAAGATATACTATAAATGATACAGATGATATGTTTAATAATTGGACATCAGATGAAGAGGTTTCTAAATTTTTAGCATGGAAACCACATAAAAGCGTAGATGAAACAAAGTCGATACTTGAATCTTGGATTTCAGAATATGAAAATATGGATAGGTACCATTGGGGAATAGAAATAAAGTCTAATAATCAAGTTATAGGAGATATAGCAGTTTTTAACTTAAAAGAAAATCATTGTTCATGTGAAATTGGATATTGCTTATCAAGGCAATTTTGGAATAGGGGAATAATGACAGAGGCTTTGAATGGAGTTATTGATTTTCTATTTAAGAAGGTCGGGTTAAATAGAATTGTAGCAATGCATAATGTAGATAATATTCAGTCTGGGAAAGTAATGATAAAAAGCAATATGAAATATGAAGGAACACTAAGGGAAGCGAACAGGTTAAGGGACGAAGATGGATTTTATAATTTAGCTGTGTATTCTATTTTAAAATCTGAATGGGAAAATATATATGATTAAACAAAAGGAGTGTCAGAAATTATGAAGTTAAAAATAATTGGAAGTGGAGGATGCGTTGCACTTCCTAAGCCACTGTGCAAATGTAGGATTTGTAAAGAAGCTAGGCTAAAAGGACATCCTTATTCTAGATATGGATGTAGCTTATTTATAAAAGATTTGGGGATGTTAATAGACACTCCTGAAGATATAGCTCAAGCAATCAATTTTTCAGAGATTGATGAAATAAATTATGTTTTATATAGTCATGTTGATCCGGACCATACTCTTGGAATGAGGGTATTTGAACATATAAGATTAAACTGGTTAGAAATTTCTAAAGGAAAAGAATGTATTAATCCAGTAAATGTGTTAGCTATGGAGCATGTAATGGAAGATATAAATTCTATAAAATTTAAACTTGGGTCATATTTAGATTATTATGAAAATGTTAGAAAGTTAATAATAAGAAAAGTTATAGAAAGTTCTATAATAATAGATGGAATAAAAATAAGTTTTTTTAAGGCTAATCATGCAACTGTATTTGTATTTGAAAAAGATAATAAAAAAGTTATATACGCTCCTTGTGATGTAAAACCATTTCCAAATGATATTATATTTGAAGGCGCAGATTTACTTATAATAGGAAATACGGTTGTTGGAGACGAACTTAAAGATGGATTTATTCTAGAGGCAGATAATCCTCTTAGAAAAGAGCTATTTACATTAGATGAAATACAAAATTTAAAAAATAATTATAGCATAAAAAATGTTATTATAACGCACTTAGAAGAAGATTGGGGTAAGTCTTATGATGATTATATTAAACTAGAAAAACAATATAAAAATATAAAATTTGCATATGATGGAATGAAAATTGAAATTTAAATATATTATATGCACGTAACAAAAGAGTTATTTTTGTAAAAATATTATAAGCTTAATAAAAATTTATAAATTTATAAATATTAAAAAATATCTTGATAAATTTAATTTTAGTCCTTATTTTAACGATTTCAATCCAGTTTTATTTTAAATCATAAATTTAAGGCGTATAATAGTTTTAAAGATTCAAGCTTGTTAAATTACAAATTAAGGGGGATAAAATGATAGAAGTAAACAACTTGTGCAAAGCTTTTACTAGAGTTGTAAAAGACGACAATTCTAAAAAAAAGAAAAGTTTAACTAAATTTAAAACAAAAAAAGAAGAATTTTTAGCAGTAAATAATATTTCATTTAATGCAAAAGAAGGAGAAATCTTAGGAATATTAGGTCCGAATGGAGCAGGAAAAACAACTTTACTTAGAATGCTTGGAGGAATATTAACGCCTACATCTGGACACATAGAAGTTTGCGGATATGATTATTCAATAGATAAAAATGCAGCTAAAAAAGAAATTGGATATCTATCTGGAAATACAAAACTCTATAATAGACTTTCTCCAAGAGAATTATTAACAACTTTTGCAAACTTATATGAAATGCCAAAAGATGAAATTGAAAAATCTATAAATGAAGTTATAAATATAATGGATATGGAAAGTTTTATAGATAATAGAATTGAAAACTTATCAACAGGTCAAACTCAAAGAACATCAATAGCAAGATGTCTAGTTCACTCACCTAAAATATACATATTCGATGAGCCAACATTAGGGTTAGACGTAATTAGTAGCAAGTCTATAATAGATTTTATGAAAAATGAAAAGCAAAGAGGAAAAACTGTACTATACTCAACTCACTATATGGAAGAAGCTGAAACTTTGTGTGACAAAATAATTATGATACATCAAGGAGAAATTATTGCAATGGGAACCCCTGAAGAATTAAAGAAAAATACACAAACTAACAATTTAAGAGATGCATTTATAACTCTTGCGAGTGAAAGGGGGAATTTATTTGAGGAATAAAATAGTAAAACAAATATTTAAAAAAGAAATTTTAGATATATTAAGAGATAAAAAAACTATATTTATGATGATTATACTACCAATAATTTTATACCCAATACTTATGGTAGGTATGACTCAAGTTATGTCTATGTCTATGAATAGTATGGAGAAAGAAAATATAAATATAGCTTTTAATAAAAGTCCAAATAAAGCTTTAATTTCAGTAATAGATGAAACTAATAAAGAAAGAAAAAAAGATAATAGTGAAGTAGGGCAGATAGAGTTAAAAACTACTGATGATTATAAAAAAGATTTAAAAGATGGAAATATAGATGCTTATATAAACATAAATGATAAAAATGGATACCTAAATTTTAATGTCTATATAGACTCATCCGAAAATTCATCAAGTATTGCACAAGCAGAAGTAGAAAAAATATTAAATACATATAAGGAAGAATTAGTAGAAAATAAAATAAAAGAAAGTGGATTAGATACAAAGTCGACGCTTGAACCATTAAGTTATAAAACTTTAGATGTTGCAAAAAATGAAGAAGTAGCAGGTCATTTTATAGGTCAGATATTACCATTTGTATTAATTATGGGCCTTTTAATGGGAGCTATATATCCTGCGATAGATGTTATGGCAGGAGAAAAAGAAAGAGGTACTTTAGAAACTTTATTTACATTACCTATAACAAATTTAGAATTGGTTATGGGAAAATACTTAGCTGTATCACTTTGTGCAGTAGTTTCTGCAATTTTAAATATTTTATCTATATTTATAACAATGGCATTTTTACTTGCAACTCAAGGTATGGTAAGTGAAATGGGAATGGTAAGCATTGATTATTCACAAATGATACTTCCAGGAATAATTACACTTATATGTGTATGTTTATTTGCTATGGTAGTATCAGCTGTAAGTATGTGCGTATGTTCTTTAGCTAAAAGTTTTAAAGATGCTCAAAACTATATAACACCAGTTACACTATTTGTTATGATACCATCTTATATTTCTATGGTTCCTACGATTGAGCTAGATAGTTTTACAGCTACAATACCAGTAGTTAATATATCTTTACTTATTAAAAGCGTACTAACATTTAATAGTAATATAAGCCTAATAGCTTTAGTTTTATTATCAAATCTTGTATTTGTTATAATAGCTGTTTTATTATTATCGAAGATGTTTAACTCGGAAGAAATTTTATTTGGAAGTAGTAAAAACTTTGCGTTACTAGAGAAACGAAGTAATATAAAAAAAGGAACTATGCCTTCTGTTGCAGATGGAGTTACTTTATACGCAGTTGGAGTAGTATTATTAATCTATGTAGGAAGTTTAATTCAATTAAAATTTGGAACTGCTGGAATAGCGGCTACTCAAGTTATGATTATTGGTATGCCACTAATGTTTGCATGGTACATTAAATCTGATTTTAAAAACACATTTAATCTAAAGATACCTAAAATACAACATGTATTAGGAGGTATAATCCTTTGGGGCGGTGTATTTGTAGTTATTAACTTAATAAGTCAAATTTTACTTTATTTATTCCCTCAAAATATGCAGGTTGTAGAAGGATTAAACGATGCATTAAAAATAGATGACAGTGTATTGTTAAATTTAATAGTTATAGCAGTTATGCCAGCGATATGCGAAGAAATATTTTTTAGAGGTTTTGTATTTACTTCATTCACTCAAAGTAAAGAGAAGAAAGCTCAATTATGGGGTGTAATTTTTAGTGGTATATTATTTGGATTTATGCACATTGATTTTATAAGAGTTATTCCAACTAGTATTTTAGGAATAGCACTAGGGTATGCTGTTTATAAAAGCAAATCAATATTTATACCTATGACAATGCACTTTTTAAATAATTCAATTTCTGTATTTGCAATGCACGCAACAAAGTCTGATGGATTAATAGGAAAATTAAATGAAATTTTAACTATAGACTTTAGAAATTTTGAGGCGATTAAACTGATGATACTTATAATTATAAGTTCAATATTAGTATTTATAGGAATTAAACTGCTTAGTATAAATAAAAAAAATAAAATAGAATCAAACGATGAAAAAGAGTTAATTTAATTAACTCTTTTTTTGTTTAAGCCGATTTTCTTTACTTAAAAATAATTATAAATTGTATCATATTATTATTAAAAAAAATAATGATTATTATTAAAATTATAAATTTTACTTATAGTGAAAATAGGTATATACTATATTTGAAATTAGAAAAGCTAAAATTTGACAAAAAATGATATGAAGCTCTTTATGAAGGAGGAATCAGTATGAAAGATATTACTGTAATAGGAGCAGGTGTAGTAGGATGTGCCATAGCTAGAGAGTTATCTAGATATGACTTAAATATATTAGTAATAGATAAAAACGAAGATGTTGCTGAAGGAATATCAAAAGCAAATAGTGGAATCGTACATGGTGGATATAATGAAAAAAAAGGAACTCTAAAAGCAAAATTAAATTTAGAAGGAAATGAAATGATTGAAGATTTATCTAAAAAGCTTCAATTTCCTTTTAAAAGAAATGGAGCTTTAGTATTAGCTTTTAATGAAGAAGAATTAGAAAGAGTAAAAGAATTAAAGGCTAATGGAGATGAAATAGGCGTTAAGGGATTAGAAATTTTAAATAAAGACCAAGTTTTAAATTTAGAGAAGAATATAAATAAAAATGTAGTTGGGGCTTTATATGTAAAAAGCTCTGGAATCGTAAGTCCTTATGAAATGACATTGGCATTAGGTGAAAATGCAGTTGAAAATGGAGTTGAGTTCAAGTTAGGACATGCTGTAGTAGATATAAAAAAAGATTTAGATTCTTATAAAATAGAACTTGATAATAAACAAGTTGTTGAAAGTAAGATAGTTATAAATGCAGCAGGATTAGGTGCAGATTACTTAACTTATTTAGTTAGTAATGAAAAATATGAAATTGATCCGGTAAAAGGTGAATATTGCTTATTTGATAAGGTTGCAGGGACATTATGTGAAAAAACTTTATTCCAAGTACCTAGTAAATTAAGCAAAGGGGTTTTAGTTACTCCAACGGTAGATGGAAATTTATTAATAGGACCTAATGCAAAACATAGCGATACTATAGAAACTTCAAGAGAAGGTATAGATGAAATATTAGAAAAGAGTCAAAAGACTATAAAAGACATTCCTGTAGCAAGAGTTTTAAATACATTTAGTGGGTTAAGACCTAAGGTTTGTGGAGGAGATTTTATAATAGAAGAATCCAGAGATTGTAAAAATTTCATAAATGTAATAGGAATAGACTCACCAGGATTAACAGCAGCACCAGCTATAGCTAAGTATGTAGTAGATCTAGTTTCTAAAAATGTGCAATTAAAAGAAAAAGAAAACTTTAAAGAGACTAGAACTAAAATGGTTAGAATGAGTGAATTAAACATTGAAGAAAAAAATAAATTAATAGCTCAAAATCCTTCTTACGGAAAAATGGTATGTAAGTGTGAATTCGTAACAGAAGGTGAAATAATTGATGCAATAAGAAGACCACTAGGGGCTACTACATTAGATGGGATAAAGAGAAGAACTCGTGCAATGATGGGTGGATGTCAAGGCAGTGGATGTATGATTCCAATAAGTATGATATTAAGTAAAGAATTAGGAATAGATATAAGTAAAGTAAATAAAAACTGCAAATCTTCTACAGTTATTGGATATAAGGAGGTTTAATCATGAAAGTATATGACTTAATTATAGTTGGCGGTGGAGCAGCAGGCATATTATGTGCTATAGATGCTAACGAAAAAGGAATAGAAAATATATTATTAATTGAAAAAGATCCTATATTAGGTGGAGCTTTAAATTTAGGTGATTATAATATAAGTAAAGAAAAAACAATATTAGGAAAAGACTATAAAACAAATTTATTAGATAAACTAGATAAATGTAACATAGATATAAAATTAAATACTATGGTTTTAAAAATAGAGGAAGATAACGAAGTTCTTTGCACTAGTCCTGAAAATGGTATAGAAAAAATAAAGGGTACAAATATTATACTTGCGAATGGGGCTAAAGAAGGTTCAAGAAAAGCTGTAAATATGGTAGGTGATAGATGTTCAGGAATTCTTACCGTAGGAATGGCTAAAAAAATATTCAACATGCCCCATATGATTCCAGGTAAAGATATACTTATAGCAGGAGATGCTACGTTATATATGATAGAGAAGGAATTAAGAGATAAGAATATAAACGTAGTTGGAATTATAACTAGCAATGAAGATGTTAATACTTATGGATTAACTGACACTATATATAATAATTATTCAATAGAATCTATATATGGACAAGGAAGAATAAATAGAGTTAAGTTATCTAAAGGAGATCAAGAGGTATTTGTAGATTGTGATACCTTAATATTTGCAAATCCAATGCTTTCAGATGGGTTAGTAGCTATGAGAAGCGATATTAAGTTAAACCAGGTAACTACAGGTCCGCAAGTTGATAAAACATTTATGACATCAAGAAAAAACATATATGCATGCGGAAATGGGATTTTTATACACAATTATATAGAAGATATAGAAAATGAATGTAAAGAAGTAATTAACAATATTGTTTGTAAGTAAGTATTGATTTATAAAGTAAAAAAATAATTATAGCCTATAGAGTTGTTCTATAGGCTATAATTATTTTGAGGTGATATTATGAGACTTTCAACAGGACAAGTAAGTAAGTTATTCGGAATAAGCAAAGATACGTTAAGGTACTATGACAATTTTGGAATTTTAAAGCCAGATATAAACAAACAAAATAGTTATAGATGTTATTCTCAAAAACATTTAGATCAATTGAACCTAATTCTTTTAACCAAAGATTTAGATATATCTTTATCTGATATAAAGGAAACTATAGAGAGTGAAGAACTTTGTGAATATAGAGATTTAATTACAAAACAAGAGAGTATGATAGAAGAAAAGATTGAAGAATTAAAGAGAAAGCATGCGCAATTAAAAAATCTGAATGAAATAATAAAATCTATAGAAAATTATGAAAATGAGTATGATTTTAATAAAATAAGTATATATGATAGTAGATATAAATTTTATGGCGTTGAGATAAAAAAGATGTTAGAAAAGGGTAATAGTGAAAAGTATGTAGAGTACCTAGATGAGAATTGGGAATGTATGAATGAAGAATACTACTACACTTTATATAATGTTATTAATAATAAAAAAATAATAGAAAATGAAAGTGTGTTATTTCTAAAGCAAGAAGAAAAAAACAAGTATATAGCAAAGAAATATAAAGATAAAAACTTAGATTTATTAGAAAAAGTAGTAGTTGGAAACTTTGTATCTACTAATTTTTATGGTGATTTAGATGAATTAGAAAACTACTTGATATTGATGGATAGACATTTTAATAGTAATAATAAAGTAGAAACAGAAATATTTATAAAATATGATTTTTATATTCCTAAAAAAAATGATAATGATAAATACTTTGCTAAAATTATAATGAAGATTAATTAACTAAGCTAAAAACTAATTTTAATTTAGTTTTTTAATTTGTTATAAAAAAATAGATATGTTATTATAAATATCAAAGATATTTTTAAAGGAGAAACATAATGAAAGTAAGAGGATTTGAAAAAGTAAGTAAAGTAGAATTTGAGAAAGCAAATGCAGATATAGCATATGAAGAATTAACATTACCTAAGAGAGCAACAAAATTTGCTGCAGGGTATGATATAAAAAGTACATTAAATTTCACACTAGAACCAGGAGAAGAGATAGTAATCCCAACTGGTTTTAAAGCATATATGCAAGTTGGAGAAATGCTAGCGTTATTCCCAAGAAGTGGAATGGGGTTTAAATACCAAATACAATTAGCAAATACTGTAGGTATAGGCGATGGTGACTACTATAACTGTGAATCTAATGAAGGTCATTATTTTATAAAATTAGTTAATAGAGGAAAAAAATATTGGGAAGTTAAAGTAGGTGATGGTATAGGACAAGCTATATTCATGCCAATACTTTTAGCAGATGGAGACGATTTTGAAACTGGTGAAGTAAGAACTGGTGGATTTGGAAGTACAGGTAAATAATAAATATTCAAAAGACCCCTATGTCGTAAATTATGATATAGGGGTCCTTTATTGTCAATTTAATGTTACAAAATAAAATAGGAAAATATGGTATTATATATAAAGATATATACAAAAAGGAGTTGATTAACAATGTTAGACTTTACTTTTCACAATCCAACTAAAATAGTATTTGGAAAAGATAAAATAGAAGAATTAAATTCACTTATACCAGAGAATTCAAGAGTTTTAATCCTTTACGGAGGAGGAAGCATTAAAAAATTTGGAACTTTAGATAAGGTAAAAGACGCTTTAAAAGGGCGTGAGATATTTGAATTTTCAGGTATAGAACCCAACCCTAAATATGAAACACTAGTAAAAGCGGCAGAACTAGTTACAAAAGAAAATATAGATTTTTTATTAGCTGTCGGGGGAGGTTCAGTAATGGACGGAACTAAGTTTGTTAACTTAGCAGCAAACTATGAAGGTGAAGACAAAACAGATTTATTAAATTATGGATTTAATCCTGTACCAGTTTCTAAGGGGTTACCTATAGGAACAGTAGTTACACTTCCGGCAACTGGATCAGAAATGAATGGAGGAGCAGTTATTTCTTACAATGGGGGTAAATTCTCTGTTAGAAGCCCTTTATCATTTCCGACATTTTCAATCTTAGATCCAACACTTACATTTACTTTACCTAAAACACAAGTAGCAAATGGAGTAGTAGACACATATATACATGTATTAGAACAATATGCTACATATCCTGTTGATGCAAGATTCCAAGATAGAACAGCAGAAGGTATATTAAAAACATTAATAGAAATAGGAAGAGATACTATAGACAATCCAACAGACTATGATTTAAGATCAAATTTAGTTTGGTGTGCAACTATGGGACTTAATGGTCTTATAGCTGCAGGAGTTCCCCAAGATTGGACAACACATAAAATAGGACATGAATTAACTGCTATATATGGAATAGATCATGCTAAAACATTAGCAGCTGTACTTCCAGCACTTTGGGAAGTAAGAAGAAATGAGAAAGGTCCTAAACTAGTTCAATATGCTGAGCGTGTATGGGATATAAAAGAAGGTAGCGATGATGAAAAAATAGATCTAGCAATAAGAAAAACTCGTGAGTTCTTTGAAAGCTTAGATATGCCAACTCATTTATCGAATTATGGACTTAAAAAAGAAGATGTAAATACTGTTGTAAGTTCTCTTGAACGTCATGGAATGACTAATTTATCAGAACGAAGAGACTTAGGATTAGATATAAGTCGCAAAATAATAGAAAAAGCACTTTAATTATATTAATTTAAATTAAAATAAAAGCTATAGTTTTATAAATTATAAAACTATAGCTTTTTATGTATAAATGGAAAAATTTAGCATGATAGATTAGTTTACCAAAAAATTTAAAATACAAAAAATGAGTTATTTAAGTATAAAATGAGAATAATAAAACTACTAAAACTAAAAGGAGACTAATTATGCTAAAGACAAAAATTACAATTTTAATTTTAGTGGCTTTAATGGGAAGCACAATAGTGTCAAATGCAAATGAAGTTAACACACAAGACCTGATTTTAGGCGGATGTAAGTTAAAACAGTGTGAAGTAAAAAGTGATAAAAGAACAAAAAATTATGATGAAGAAAATATTATAGAGAGATTTTTCAGACCATCTAAACTTCCAGTTTTAAATGATAAAGACGAAAGTTCACTTTATAATATGTATGGTAGTAAAGATATAAATTTAAAGATACCAAACAACCTTTTAAAAACTCCAGAAGATACTATAATAAATTATTTTAGTGTTTTAAGAGAAGCTGCAAATCCAACTGAAGATAACCATACAGGATGTGGATCATTAGGAGATACAAGAGGGCCTTACCCTGTTGCATATAACTTTTTATCGAATTCATATAAGCAAGGTCATAGCTATGAAGAGTATTTAAAATCATTTGAAAATAAGCTTCATATAAATTTAATTAAACTTAATAAGTTGCCTAGTGATGAAAATAATAAAACAGATTTAAAATATTTTGTTGAATTAGAAATAATAGAAGGAACTAATGAAAAGAAAGGTGTTTTTGCTTACTATTATGGATATATTTATCTTAACAAAGAAAATGGAGTTTACAAGATAAAAGATATGCAGTATGCACCTGAAAATTATTTATGTGCACCATATCATGGTTGGAACTATGATGCTAAACTAGTAGTAGAGATTAAATATAGAGATTGGTGTTCTTTAGTATCAGGAGACGTAAAGGTAAAACAAGATGGTTATGAGAAAAAAGTATATTTTAAAGACAAAGATGGAAATCAGTATTATGTGCTTTTCTATCAACTAACTAATGGATATGATATAAAAATAGCTGACTACAAGAAAAATAAGAATGGTAAGTGGGAAGTTATATATATAAATCCTGAGAGCTGTTTAGAAAAGAAAAATTCTTAGAAGAAAAAATCCGAGTATAATAAATTAACTCGGATTTTTTCTTCTAAATAAATTAATTCAAAATGTATTTTACAACACAATATAAAATTTAACTATCAACATGTAAGTATAGTTATTATAATCAATATCAATTAAATAGAGTAAATAATAAGTTTAATATATATTTATAATATTATTAATTAATGCTAAAATAGAGTAAGGAGGGCATTATGAAGAAAATTTTAGATTATATAAACAACTTAAGTGAATGTAAATTCATAGCCTTATCTATACTAGTAGCATTAGTCTGTACGGTACCTTTTGATTTTTTCAAAATTTATTCTAACACATACATGGGGTTAGAATTTTCAGGAACTATGTCATTTGGATGGGACTTTTTAGTAGCTGTTATTATAGGACCAATAGTTGAGTCTATATTAATAGTTATAGTTAGTAAACTTATAGAGCAGGCAACAGACAATAAATTTATGATAACATTTATAACTGCAATATTACTTTCAGGAATTCAAAACTATAGTTTACCTTATGCAATTATAATTTTTATACCATCTTTTATTTTTGTTTCGGCATACACATTATATAAAAATAATAAAAAATTTAATTCATTTTCAATAATGGTAATTATAAATATGCTATATAGTGTTATACAAATTGGATTTACGATTTTAGCAAAAAAAATTATTTAAATAAAAAACTATGGTCTAAAATAGTCCATAGTTTTTTATTTGCTTGAATAAATGAAATTGATAATATTAATTAAAAATACGAATATATTAATAATAATAATTTACTTTGATTTTTATAAATTTTTAAAAGTATTATTAAGGTGTAAAAGATTAGTTACAGTGTGGTAACAAATATTAAAATTAGTTACCGAATTATGTATAATCATTAGTACTTAGAGCGAATTTAGGGAGGGGTGCAAGTGAAGTATACACGTTTAAAATTGAGAGCATTATTAGTTATAATATTGATTGGCGTATTCAGTATAATTGGGTGTAGTCAAGATAATAAAGAACAAAGTGAAATAACACTAGGAGAAAAAGTTGAAAAACTATTAAAATATAAAGGTTCTAATATAGGAGATAATAGTGCGGTTGGAAATATTTCTAACTATTTACTTGCAAGTGATAATCTACAAGGGTTTGAATTAAAAACTGGAGAAGAACCTTATGAAATTACATTAAAGTATAAAGGATTTGAAGAGTCTCAAATTATTATAAGCACAAATGAAACAATTACTCTTCCGTTTTCAGATGTAATGATAAAAAATTCAATGGTTTTATTTTCTCTTATAAAAAATGTAGATATTATAAATTTAGAATTAGATGATGGATCAACTATTACATATAAAAAATCTGAATTAGTTGATGCCTATGGAGATAAATACGGAAAAAAATTAGAAAAAATAATAGAAAATAAAACGAGTCTAGAAAGTTTTTTAACAGGAGAGGTATAAAATAAATAATATAATAGTTAAGAATCTAAGCATACAAAATTAAGATTTGCTTAGATTCTTTTTTACTAAATTGGAAAGTTTAATTATAGTTATTTTTTACATTGAACTAATATATGTTATATGAAATAATATATATTAAAGAAAATATAGAAGGAGAGTAAATTATGAAAAATAATAATTATAAAGAGCTGGGAGTTGTACTTCTTAACAAATAAGGAGTTACAAATAGATGGACTCCTTATTTGTTAAGTTTGCAGAATGTACAACTTAAAAATAAAGGAGATTATAAAATTGAAATATAAAAATGCAAAAAATATATTACCTCAAGATTTATTACAACAAATACAACAATACATTCAAGGTGATGTAATTTATATACCTATAGACAATAATGAAAAAATACCATGGGGACGAAAAAATGGAGCTAGAGAAGCTATATATACTAGAAATAAAAGCATATTTAAGTTATATGAACAAGGGTATTCAATTGATGAAATAGTAAACATATATAATTTATCTGAATCTAGTATAAGAAAAATAATATCAAAAATAAAAAAAGAAACTGATAAAGATAATGGCGATTTAAACCTAGGAGGTATTACAAATGAATAAGATGACTTTAGAAAAGTTACAGCTAAACGAGTTTAAAGAAATGGTAAAAGTTCATTGTGTTAGTTCTCTAGGCAAAGATCTCATAGATAAATTAAGTCCAAGCAAGAATTTAAGTGTCGTAAAAAGAAGATTAAATGAAAATAAGGAAGCTAAAAATGTACTTTTAAATAGTAATCATATACCTTTAGAAGGTTTATTTAATATATACTCAACTATTGAAAAAGTTGAAAAAGGTATGGTTTTAGATCCACTGGAACTTATAAAAGTGGAGGACTTTTTAAGAGGGTGCAAAAAAATCAAACAGTTTATGAACGAAAAAGAATTTTATGCACCTACATTAAGTTCATATTCACTCAATATAGCTGAGTGCGACTTTATAGAAAATGAGATAAACTATAGTATAAAAGGAAATAAAGTTGATTCTAATGCTTCTAAAGAATTGAAAAAAATAAGAAGAAATATTGAAGTATGTGAAGATAAGATAAAAGAAAGGTTAAATAAGTTTTTAACATCTAGTAGCAATAAAAAGTATATTCAAGAATTTATAATTTCAAAGAGAAATGATAGATATGTTATACCTATAAAATCTTCATATAAAAATGAAGTTGATGGTACAATTTTAGATTCATCATCAAAAGGGACTACTGTTTTTATAGAACCTAATAATGTATCTAAATTTAGTTTAGAACTAATTAGTTTAAAATCAGATGAAAGCATAGAAGAATATAAAATATTATCATATTTAACTGAGTTGATATTTGAAAAATTAAATGAAATTAAACTGAATGTTGAAATCATAGGAGAGTATGATATGGTTTTTGCAAAAGCTAAATACAGTTTAAATAATAAATGTATAACACCATTGGTAAATGATAAAGGGTATATAAAAATAATAAAAGGAAAACATCCTCTTTTAACAGGAAAGGTTATTCCTCTTGATTTTGAAATAGGGAAAGAATATAGAAGTTTAATAATAACAGGCCCAAATGCAGGAGGCAAAACATTATCACTAAAAACAGTAGGATTACTTACATTAATAGCTCAGTGTGGATTTGACATAAGTGCAGAAGGTGATACTGAAATTAGTGTATTTGAAAATATATTTGTTGATATAGGAGATAATCAAAGTATAGAAAATGCCCTTAGTACATTTTCATCACATATAAAAAACATCGCAGAAATTATGAACTCTAGTAATAAGTCTACATTGGTACTATTTGATGAAATAGGAAGCGGAACAGAACCTAATGAAGGAGCTTCTCTAGCGATAGCAATATTAGAAGAGTTTTATCATATGGGATGCATATTGATTGCATCTACTCATTATGGCGAGATTAAAAATTTTGCTGATATGCACCCAGAATTTGAAAATGCAGGAATGCTGTTTGATAAAGAAACGTTAGAACCTTTATACAAATTAGTCATAGGTAAATCTGAAGATAGTAATGCACTATTCATTTCAAAAAAAATGGGAATAAGAGATAAAGTTTTAAGTAGAGCTGAGTTATATATTAATGAAAAACAATATAATTTAGAATTAGTTAAGAGAAGCAAAATAGAACAAAAGGATGAAGTAGAAGAAACGTATATAATAAAAAATGATTATAGCATAGGTGATAAGGTCTTTCTATTAGAACGAGATGATTATGCAATTATTTATAAGGAAGCCGATAAGTTTAACAACGTAGAAGTTTTATACAAAGATGAATTTGTTAAAATGAATACAAAGAAAATAAGGCTATATTTAAAAGCATCACAGTTATATCCAGATGATTATGATATCAATAGCTTATTTATTTCATATGAAAACAGAAAATTAGAAAAAGATATTAAAAGAGGTTCTAAAAAAGCTTTAAAAAGCATTCAAAAAGAAATAAAAAACAATAAACTAAGATAAAAAATATCCATAGCTTAAAATTTGCTATGGATATTTTTGTTTTAATAATTTTCATAAAAATAAGTAAATTTGCATAAATGTAAATGTTAAAATAAATAAAAACAAACGAAATTATGCAAAATAACAGAAAATATTCGAAAAATATTGTATAATAGACTTAGTGCTTAAAAAATAAGAGGATTATTGTTGATATATATATGAAAATACAGACATAATGTTTTGAAAACATAAATGTGCATATGGGGTGGGTATATGGAAAATGTTTTTTTAAAAACGGATAGATTATTATTTAGAAAAATTTTAAAAGGAGATTATAAAGAGGTCGCAAGTATACTTCAAGACATTGAGGTAATGTATGCATGGGAAAAATCTTTTTCAGACGAAGAGGTTGAGAATTGGATAGATGAAAATACAAAAAGATATAAAAATGAGGGATATAGTTATTTTTTAGTAACTGAAAAAATGTCGGGAAAAATGATTGGTCTCGCTGGGCCTTTAATTGAAAACATAAATGGAGAAAAATTTATAGGTGTTGCATATATTCTAAAAAAGGAATTTTGGAATAAAGGATATGCAACAGAATCAGCAAAAGCGTGTATAAGATATGCTTTTAATGAATTAAATGCAAATGAAGTTATAGCGCAAATAAAAACTAATAATATAAGTTCTAGAAATGTAGCTAAAAGATTAAATATGAAGCAAGTAGATAAATATATAAAAATATATGATAAAAAGGAAATGGAGCATTTAATTTATTCTATAAAGCGTGAAGACTATTTTGAATTATTTGAAGGAAAATAAGTACTTTGCAATATTAACGATAATGTATACTCTTAAGAAATCTAAATCTATAGATTAAATTTGAATTACGACCTCTTTAAAGATATATAGCGAACATTTTTAAAATGTTAAGTTAAATAAAATTTTACTAAATTATTTTTGCAATTTAGATAAAAATAAGGACAGTGTGCTATAATTAACCTTAATATAACATATTTGTAAAATTAAAATAACTTTACTTTATCTAAAGATTTAGAACGATTCAACGTAAGTAATATTATATATAATTATAATATATTTTGAAAAATGAGGAGATAGAGTTAAATGATTGGTATAATTGGATCAACTAGTATCGAAATACAATCTATAAAGGATAATATGTTCATAGAAAGAAAAGAGAAGTATGCAGGGTTTGATTTTTATATATGCAAGTATAAAGAGTTAGATATTATAGTTACAAGTTGTAGCGTTGGAAAAGTAAACGCTTCAAGCTGTACTCAAATACTAATAGATAAATTTAATGTAGAAAAAATAATTAATACAGGAATCGCAGGGAGTTTAAATGAAAATGTAAAGCTTGGGGATATCGTTATTTCAGATGATATTACATATCATGATGTTAGACCGATTCAAATGAAAAACTGTTTTCCATTTAAGCAATATTTTAATTCAGATGAAAAACTTAAAAACATAGCACTTAAAGCATATGAAAATAGCGATTTAAATTGCCACAATTGTCATATTGGAAGAATGATAACAGGAGATACATTTATAGCGGATACAGACTTAAAATATAGATTGATAAACGAATATAGTGCATATTGTGTAGAGATGGAAGGCGCAGCAATAGCACATATATCTGATATAAACAATGTTCCATTTTTAATAGTAAGAAGTATTTCTGACAATGCAGATGATAATGCAGCAATTGCATATAAAGAATTTGAAATAATAGCTTCAAGTAACTCTGCAAAATTAGTTATAAATATGCTAGATCTTATGTAAAATAAAACAATTCAATTAAGCTGTATCAAATTTATTAATACTAAAATGTATATACCAAACTTCTATATGCATCTATTATATTAATATTTTGATACAGTATTTTTTATATTATTTTGATATGAATTTTAGAAAAGGAGAATGACATGACTGAAAAAGAAAAATTATTAAATGGAGATTATTATAATACTAGGGATAGTGAACTTATAATTATGTATAAAAAGGCAAGAGAATTAATCAACAAGTTTAATGCTGAAATGATAGAAAATTCAAATGAAATTCTTAAAGATTTACTTGGAAATATAGAAGAAGGGGTTTGGATAGAGAAGTCTTTTTTCTGTGACTATGGAAAACATATTTCAGTAGGTCAAAATACATTTATAAATTATAATTGTACATTTTTAGACTGTAATAAGATAACTATAGGAAAAAATGTATTAATAGGGCCAGGAACTGGAATTTATACAGCTACGCATCCTATAGATCACAAAGAAAGGTTAAATTTAAATAAAGAAGGAGAAGCACCATACAAAACTTATGCACTTCCTGTAAAGATAGGAGATAATGTTTGGATAGGCGGAAATGTAAGCATAATGCCTGGAGTGACTATAGGCGACAATAGTGTTATAGGAGCTGGAAGTGTTGTTACAAAGTCAGTACCTAACAATGTAGTTGTAGCTGGAAATCCATGTAGAATTATAAAAAATATAGAATAATAATTTAAATCTGAATATATATTGGAATTAAATTCTAAATATTAGTCTATATTTAAAGATATAAAGTTAAAAAAAGAGAGGTAATTAAATGGAAATATCAAAGGTTTATTATTGCAGTTTATATTCAGATTCGCAAAGTAGAAACTTACCAAACAATGTAAAAAAATTGTTTGAAAGGGCTGGGTTTAGAGAATTTATAAGCGAAGGTGAGCAAGTAGCTATTAAATTGCATTTTGGGGAAAAAGGAAATACTACATATATGAGTCCTATTGCTGTTAGGCAGGTAGTTGATAAAGTAAAAGAACATAAAGGAAAACCATTTTTAACAGATACTAATACTCTTTATTCGGGTAGTAGAACAAATTCAGTTGACCATATAACAACAGCTATTGAAAATGGGTTTGCTTATGCAGTTGTAAATGCTCCAATAATTATAGCTGATGGACTGTATAGTAGAAATTCAGTAGATGTAGAAATTAATCAAAAGCATTTTGATAAAGTTAAAATTGGTGGAGAAATATATAATTCTTCGTCAATGATTGTGATGAGTCATTTTAAGGGTCATGAGATGGCTGGATTTGGAGGTGCTCTTAAAAATTTAGCAATGGGATGTGCAAGCGCACCAGGGAAACAAATGCAACATTCAGATGCAAAACCGGGTGTAGATAATGAAAAATGTATTGGATGTAGTAAATGTGCTAAATCTTGTCCAGTAGGAGCTATAAATATAGAAGAAAAGAAAGCCAAAATAAATCATGAGATTTGCTATGGATGCGGAGAATGTCCAACGGTATGTCCAACTAGAGCTGTAACTATACAATGGGAAACTGACTCTGATATTTTTGTAGAAAAAATGGCTGAGTATGCATATGGAGCTATTAGTAATAAAAAAGATAAAGTAGGATTTATAACATTTGTTATGAATGTAACGCCACTTTGTGATTGCGTACCGTGGTCAGGAAGACCTATATCTCATGACATAGGAATACTTGCATCTAAAGACCCAGTTGCACTTGATAAAGCTTGCTATGATTTAGTATGTGCTGAGATGAAGCATGATGTATTTAAACATGCGCATCCAGGAGTTAATGGGATGAGAGTTATAGAATATGCTCATGAAATGGGAATGGGTAATAAAGAGTATGAATTGATTAAAATTTAGCATATTAAAGCTTTGAAAAATATATAAAAAAAGTGTAAAGTGTATTTAAGCCGTCTATAATAGTTTATAGGCGGCTTTTTAATATAAAAATTATTTCCAAACTCTTTTTGCTCCAAATAATTCTTGAATATACCCATATAAAGAAACTGGGGACATGATAAGTTGATAGCATAAAATAAATAGAATAAATCCGATTAAATTTTTTCGAACTTTTAAGTTTAAATTTTTAAAAACTACATTAGATTGGTAATAGTATAGTATCCCGAAACTTATAAAAGTAAGAGGTAATACTAATATCATCATAGGGCCGACTACAGCATAGTTGCCCCAAAATAGAGCTAAAATTAATCCGGGAATCCAGAAAAATGTATAACTAAAGTCCATATATGGAATTATTAGATCTATTCCAGTTAAAAATTTAGAAAACATTGATGGCTGTTTCCATGGTTTAACTTCCCTAAGGCCTTCAATCATACCTCTAGCCCATCTTGAACGTTGTTTTGTAAAGTGGGAGAACTTAGTTGGAACATCTGTGAAGGCTATAGCCATAGGCTCAAAATAGACTTTCTTATTTTTAGAAAGCATCTTCCATGTAAGAACTATATCCTCTCCTATAGCATCTGACCATCCCCCTAGTTCAGAAACAACTTCAGTTTTATATAATGAGAATGCTCCTTGTGCAACTAATGTTCCTTGATATAATCCTTGCATTCTTTTAATAGATGATATACTTAAGAAGTAATCCCATTCCTGGATTTTAGACAACCAATTGTCTCTACTATTTCGAACAAGCATTGAACCAGCAACAGCACAAACCTCGTCTGGTGAAGATTTTATTCTTCCAACAAGATTTCTTATAGCATTCTTATGAATTAATGTATCAGCATCTAATGTTATTACCAACTCTGTATTCACATGTTGCAATCCATAGTTAAGTGCGTTGAACTTTCCAGGATTAGGTTCAGATAATAACAATATATCCATATTTAGTTCTGACATAGCTCTTTTTACTTCTAAGCTAGTGTTATCATGTGAGTTATTATCAATTACTATTGTGTGTATATTTCCATTATAATTTTGATTTTTTACGTATTTTAAAGTATTAAATATACCAATCTCTTCATTAAAAGCTGAAATCAAAAGTGTAACATCATCATCTGGATTATAATTATTCAATTTAGGTTGTTTGTCCAATAATAAACTTATTATTAAAAATATATTCATGAAGCCAGGTACGAGAGCAATTCCACTTATTATAAATACAGCTAAAAAGTGATTAAGCATAATGGATAAATCATCGATCCAAGGCTGAGATAAACTAATTGCTATTAATGTCCATAGCACAGAAATTATTAAACTTATAAAAAATTTAGTTTTTACACTTATATAAACTTTAGAACTGTTATTAGTATTTTTATTTAAGATATTTGGATTATAGATAGGGGTATTTTTAAATTCTTTTTTTGTTTTATTAGCTATCTTTTCCACGTTAAACACCACCTTAATCTTTTATAGACTTAGACAATGGTACATAAAAAAAAGAAGTAATACTAGTGTAAAATTAAGGTAAATTAATCTGGGTTGTAGATAAAGCTTTAAATACAAGTAGATTGGAACTAACTAAGAAATAAAGGATAATTTGTTAAAAACTTGAATATATATATATTCATATAAAGGGAGGAGGGGCTCGATGATCCAAGCATATTATCCAAATGATATATATCATTTAGGGATAGTAATGATTAGTATTGGGATAACTATTAGATATTTATCGGGGGAGTATCCCAATGGATTTGGATATAAGTCTATCATTTCTCAAAAAAATAGTTATTACTGGAAAGAAGGTAATGAGTATTCAGGTAAGGTGTGTATAATATCAGGGATTTTATATACTATATGTTTTTTTATCATAGATGTATTTAGTATTAATATTGGTAATGAAATTTTAATATCAATAATGACATTTATTGTTTTGCTGTTTATTATAGTTTCACTTACTGAATATCATTTGTATAAAATATGTAAAAATTTAGGATAAACTTTTAAAAGGCATTTTGTTGAGATAAAATGCTTTTTTTATATGCTTATTGAAAAAACTCACTTTTATACTATGATACAATTTTATTATAAATTGCATCATAGATTATAATAAAATTGTATCAAATATTTAAGTAAGTAAAATAATAAATAAAAAATAAAGTGAGGTCAAAACAATGAGTAGAAAAATAATTTTAAATTTAGCTATAAGTATTGATGGATATATAGCATCTGAAGATGGCGGATTTGGCTGGATAGTTGGAGATGGAGATAAAAGTTTAGATACAGAGAAAAAATGGGATTTTAGTGAATTTTTAGATACTATAGATATAGTAGTAATGGGTAAAAATTGTTATGATCAAAACTTTCATAAAGATTTTAAAAATAAAAAGGTATATGTTGCAACATCTAAAAACTTAAAAGATTATGAAAATATACATTTTATAAAAGGTGATATAGTAAGAATGATTGAGAAAGAAAGACAAACAATTGAGAAAAATATATTTTTATTTGGAGGGGGGAAAGTTATTGATCCATTTATAAAAGCCAATATTATAGATGAATATGTAATAGGAATTATACCTACGATATTAGGCAAAGGAAGAAAATTATTTTTAGAGAATAATCCTAAAATAGACTTACACTTAGATGAATATATTACTGATGAGGGCGTTGTAATTCTTAGATATTCAAAAAGATAAAAAGCTACGACATTGTATACTTATTTTATGTTTAAGTAAAATGAATATGATTTTGATTAAATATAATAATAATTACATATAGTTAAGTTTGTATTTTAGAAAGGAACAGTATATGAAAATATATATTTTAAAAGTTGATTTAAGGGCATCATGGGTACATTCTTTAAAAGAAAAAAGAATGGTAGTAAAGAGTATAACAAGTAAACTTAAAAATAAATTTAATATTTCTGTAGCTGAAATTGAAAATCAAGATGTACATCAGCTTGTTACAATAGGTATAATTGGAATATCTTTAGATCAAAGTGCTTGTTATAGTAATAAAGAAAATATAATAAATTTTATAGAAAGCAATACAGATGCAGAAATTATCAATATTGATGAAGATGTGTTAAATATATAGAAACATTAAAAATAATATTTAAGAAAGAATATATTTTATATTTATGAGAAATCTAATTGTAGTATATATTAAAAAGGAGTTTTTATCACAATGAAAAAAACATTTATATTAACGTTGATTCTGACTTTCTTATGTACTACAATTACTTTTGGACAGCCTAGTGAGCATGTAATATTGTCTGTTAAAGATTTAATAAGAGTGGAAAATGATTTAGATATAATTATCAAAAAGATTATTTCTTGCGAATACGATAAAACATCTATGGAGAAAACTCTTAAATTTGATAGGGAAGTTTTAAGTAGCATATTTAATAAATGTCATGCTAATTACAATAAGGAAGATTCAAATTTGATTAGAAGAGAAACCGATACCATTTTTTACATTGCTTCAGTATATAGGTTGTCTATTAACGGTATTTTACTGTACTTAGAAGATAAAAATAATTATGAAGCATATTTTTTAGATTCGATAACTCAATTCAAAGTAGGAAAGCTTGCTTTGGATCAATTTAGGCAAACTCTAGAAAAAGCATACAAAGTTAAAATATAAAAAAGCTAATTTAATTAAATTAGCTTTTTTATATTTTAACTTATTTTATTATAGGTAATTGTATATTGGGTGGATTTTTCGCCCAATCTTCAAATCTATATTCAAAGTTCCAATAAATATCTGTTAAAACTCTAAAACCACTTTTACTAATACCTTTTTCAAAGAAAATTTCAATAGAATTAATTTTGTTAGCTAATTATTTGTTTATGACTATATTATAATTATCGTGTTTAAAAATCATATCTAATTCAGTAGCATCATCCAGAGCTATATCAAACACAGGACCTAGTCAGTTGCTTACTCTACGTATGTAAACTCTAAAAGATTTATGTTTACAATCTTGAAGCATTTTATCAATAGCTAACTTTCCGCTTTCTTTAATATTAAAAAACAAAAAATCACATCCTTTAAAAAATTTACACTAGTTAATAGCTATAATCTATAAGATACCCACTATATATAGGAAATATCAATTGTACAAAAAATAAATTTAAAATTATAATAAATGTGTAAATTATAAAAATAATGTATAATGGAGGAGAAATTTGTGAATAAAGAGCAAAGAGTGTCAGAAATAAGAAAAATAGCAGAAGGATATTTTGAAAGAGGTGAATTTTTCTGTTCAGAGGCAGTTGTAAAAACTATAAATGATGAATTAGGAAAACCATTTAGTGATGAAGTTACAAAGTTAGCTTCAGGATTTCCGATCGGGGTTGGAAAATCAGGATGTCTTTGTGGTGCTGTAAGTGGTGGTGTTATGGCATTAGGAATGGTATATGGAAGATGTCATGGAGAAGCAATGAATGAAGACATGTTTAAACATGCGGCTGATTTACATGATAGAATAAAAGAATTATATAAAAGTACTTGCTGTAGAGTAATGACTAGAAACTTTGAGTTCCAATCACC
The DNA here is from genome assembly GCF_019916025.1 of Paraclostridium bifermentans. Taxonomy (NCBI): domain Bacteria; kingdom Bacillati; phylum Bacillota; class Clostridia; order Peptostreptococcales; family Peptostreptococcaceae; genus Paraclostridium; species Paraclostridium bifermentans. The sequence goes on from NZ_CP079737.1 coordinate 1,440,961, forward strand.
AGAAAGAAAAGCACACTGTATTAAAATAACAGGAGAAGTTGCAGCTTATATAGCTGAAAAGTTAATAGATGATGGAAAATTAAAATAAGTAGGTGTACATATGGAAGCTAAAAATAGAGAGGTTAAGTCAAATTTTGAAGACATGCCTGTTGCAATAGCTGGTATTGCACTTGGTTTTATGAGCATATCTACAGCATTACTTGAGTTTAATATAACTTGGGTACGTCATCTAGCTGTATTATTTTCAATACTATGCATAGGTTTTTTATTAATAAAGTTAATATTACACCCAAATAAAGTAGTTAATGAGATAAAGCATCCAATGGCTGGAAGCATTTATCCAACTATATTTATGACACTTATGTTAGTAGCAGTTTATTTAGTTGAAATAAATCCCAAAGTAGCTAGTGGATTGTGGTTAGGAGCAACAGTACTACACTTTTTAACATTTATAATGTTTGCAGTATATATGATTAAAGATTTTAAAATGGAAAACATGATTCCAAGTTGGTTTATACCAACAGTTGGAATTGGATTAGCAGCTGTTACAAGTAAACCTATGAATATGCCTGTAATCTCTAAGGCATTATTTTATTATTCACTTATAGCATTTATAGTACTATTCCCTATTATGATATATAGACTTTTATCTATGGAAAAACTAACTGGACCAAAAGTTCCAACTTTAATGATAATGGTAGCTCCAGCCAATATATGTTTAGCAGCTTATTTTGCAATTGCAGATAAGCCAAATGCTATGTTTGTAAGTATTTTAGCAGCTGTTTCATACGTATCACTTTTATATGGATATACAATACTTCCAAAACTTATAAAATTACCTTATTCTCCGGGTCTTGCTCCACTTACTTTCCCACTTGGGATAAGTGTTGTTGCATCTCAGAGATATGCAAAATACCTAGGTAAGGTAGGATCTCCACTAGAGAGTACAGTTAGAGCATTTTTATATGTTCAAGTTATAATAGCTATATTGGTTATTGGATATATAGTAATAAAGACAATTGAATTTTTATATAAAAAATTTAATACAAATAAATCTAAAAATGTAAATTCTATGTAGCAGTATAATTAACTATATATTAAATATGATAAAAATTAAAAAATTTAAATTATGCGTATATAATTTAATGAAATGGCTAATATATAATCAGACAGTTAATTAAGGTTGATTGTCAAACCATTACTTACTATTCAAAAGCTAGATAAATTCTAATCTTTTGATAGTGACTTTGGGAGTAATGGTGGCTAGGTACTTGAAAAAGTATCATATTAGATATAATGAATCTACTAGATAATCTCGGTCTACTAGAGTGCAGTTAGTTTTAGTTTAAAGTCCAAAGATTAGACTTCAAGCTAAATTGCAAACTATATTTAATAAAAGTCAAAAGAGAACAGGATGTAATTAATATTACTCCTAAAAAAGCACTGATTTTGAAAGCAAATGCTGTCAAATCAGTGCTTTTTTTTTATATGAAGCTTAAAATAATATATTTTAAACTTATTGAAATAAAATTATATTGATATTATTATAACAATTTGATAGGATAATAGTGAAATTTAAATGAAATGTTTTTATAAAGGGGAGAAATTATGAGTTATAAAAAGGGAGTAAAAAGACTAGCAGCAATAGCTATATCAGCAGGAGTTATAGCACCAATTATGCAACCAACAGTTGCAGAAGCTGCAAAAAAGGAAAATTCAACTGTTGATTTTCGAATAATGGCTACAACTGATTTACATGCTAATATAATGGATCATGATTATTTTACAGATAAACAAGATCCTAATATGGGATTATCAAGATTATCAACTATAATCGAAAAGTCAAAAAAAGAAGTAGATAAAGATACAAAAAACAAAAATATAGACAACTCAATATTAGTAGATAATGGAGATGTAATACAAGGGAACCCATTATCAACAGTATATGCAATGAATGAAGAAACAAAAGTTAAACCAGGAGAGAAATACCCTGTATATGAAGCTTTAGATATATTAGGTTATGATGCAACTACATTAGGGAATCATGAATTTAATTATGGACTTGATTTCTTAAAACAAATAACAAAGAAAAATGTAATGAGAACAAAGCTTGTTAATGCAAACGTTTTAGATAACAATGGAAAGAATATATTCAACCCATATAACATAATAAATGAAACAGTAATAGATTCAAATGGTAAAAAACAAAAAGTTAAAATAGGCATAACTGGAGTTGTGCCACCTCAAATATTAAATTGGGACAAGAAAAACTTACAAGGTAAAGTTAAAGTTGAAGATATGAAAACTTCAGTTGAGAAAATAACCAAAGAATTGAAAGAAAAACATAAGGTTGACATAGTAATAGCTTTAGCACACACTGGAACAGGTGAGAGTGATGAGCATATAATGAACTCTGAAAATGCTGCATATCAATTAACAAAAGTAAAAGGTTTAGATGTTGTTGTAGCAGGTCACTCGCATTCAACAACACAAACAGAAATGAATGGAGTTCAAATTATACAGCCTGCTAACTGGGGGAAAGAGTTAGGAATAGTTGATTTAAAATTGGAACAAAAGGGAAAAACTTGGGGTGTTAATGATAAAGAAAGTAAAGTATCAAGGAAAAATGTAAAAGAATTAAAGCCAGAAAATAATCCTATTATAACTGAAAATAAAGATTTGAAAAAAGCACATGAAGCTACAATAGAATTTATAAATAAGCCTGTAGGAGAAACCACTAAAGAGTTAAATAGTTTCTTTTCACTAGTATCAGATAATGAATCAGTTGAATTAGTAGCACAAGCTCAAAAGTGGTATGCTAAAAACAAAATAGAACAAGGACAAGATGAACTTAAACAATATAAAGATTTACCTATATTATCTGCAGCAGCTCCATTTAAAGCAGGAGGACGAGAATTCAATGATGCAACTAACTATGTAGATATAAAATCGGGAGAACTTAAAATAAAAGACTTATCAAACTTATATGTATATGATAATACTATAAGTATATTAAAGATAAATGGAGCACAAATAAAAGAATGGTTAGAAATGACAAGTGGTATGTATAACACAATAAATCCTACCTCAAACGAAGATCAGCAATTGTTTAACCCTGCATATAGATCATATAACTTTGATTCTATAGAAGGTCTTACATATGAAATAGATGTAACTAAAAAAGCTAAATATGACAGCAATGGAAATACTATAAATCAAGATTCTCAAAGAATATCAAACTTAAAATACAATGGTAAAAACTTAGATCCAAATCAAGAATTTTTAGTAGTTACCAATAACTACAGAGCAAGTGGAACTTTCCCTGGAATTAAAGATGCACAAGTAGTTTACTCATCTCCTGATGAAAATAGACAAGCAGTAATGGATTACATAAAAGAAGCAGGAAAAATAACTCCTTCGAAAGATAATAACTGGAAAATCAAGCCAGTAAAAACAAATGCTAAAGTTTTATTTAATTCTCATAAAAATGGAGAAAGTTATTTAAATGATATACCGAGTGTGAAAAAAGTAAAAGATTTGGACAATGAAATGGCTACTTATGCTTATGATTTAAGTAAAGGAGAAGGTGATAAAAATACGGTAGATGTTCAATTGTTATTGTTTAATGATTTACATGGGCAATTTGATGTAGATTCTAAATTGGGTGGAGGTATAGATAATTTATCAGCGTATTTAAAAAAATTACAAAGTGAAAATAAAAATACACTTACACTTTCAGCTGGAGATGCAGTAGGAGGAAGTCCTGCTGTTACAGCATTAAAACAAGACCAACCAACTTTAGAAATAATGAAAGAAATGAATGTAGATGTAGTGACTACGGGAAATCATGAATATGATGAAGGTACAAGTGAATTAGCTAGGATAATACAAGGAGGAACTCACTCATCGGGACTTAACTGGGAAGGGTCTCAAAGTTTTAATTGGGTAACGGCTAACGTTGTAGCAAATAAAGATATGAAGTTTGGAAATAAGGAAGTAAAAAAAGGAGAGCCAATACTAAGTCCATATACTATAAAAGAATTTGATGGGGTAAAAGTAGGTGTAATAGGTATAGTAACAACAGATACTGCAAGAAAAGTTGTACCTGCAGGTATAAAAGATGTGGACTTTATAGATGAGGTTAGTGCTATAGATAAATATACTAAAGAGCTTCAACAACAAGGTGTGAAAACTATAATCGTATTATCTCATGTGCCAGCACTAACAGATAAAGACACAGGAAAGCTTGTAGATTTAGAGGGTAGTATCGATATATATGATATATCTCAAAAGGTAAATGATGAGGTTGATGTAATAATGGCAGCTGATAATCATCAGTTTGCAAACTCAGTTGTAAAAAGAGAAGGAAAAGATGATATAGTAGTAACTCAAGCGTATTCTAAATCTACTAATATAAGTGATATAGATTTGGTTATAGATAAAGAGAGTGGAGACGTAGTATCTTCAAAATCAGAAATATTACCAATAGACCCTAAAAATATATCAGCAGATAAAGCTGTCACACTTATGGTTCAAAAAGCAAGGGAAGATGTTAAACCTTTACTTGAAAGAAAAGTCGGTTTCGCAGAAGAATTTATTTCAAGAAATATAGAAGGTGCAAATGGAGAATCAGAACTTGGAAGAATGATAGCAGATGCTCAACTATGGGCAGCTAAAGAAAAAGGTGAAGATGTTCAGATATCAATGATGAATATAGGTGGAGTAAGAGCTGATTTACAACAAGGTGATGTAACATATGAAGATGTTTACACAATACAACCATTTGGAAATGATTTAACGAAGCTTACATTAAGTGGGGCACAATTAAAAACAATTTTAGAAACTCAGAATATACATGATTGGGTAATTGGTATGCGACAAGGAAAATATAATAGACCAAGAATGTTACAAGTAGAAGGATTTACATATAAATGGCACCCAGAACTTGTTAATGGTAACTGGGTTGTAAAAGTAGATAGCATAAATTTAAAAGATGAAAATAAAACACAAGTAACTGATGATATGAAGATAAATACTGTAGCTAATATATTTTTAGCACAAGGCGGAGACGGATTTACTACGTTCAAAGAAACAAACTATGAAGTTATTATGAGTGATTTAGAAGCTTTTGAAAAATATGCTGAAGCATTTTCAAAATTAGATAGTGATAATGATGGAACGATTGGATTAAACAAACCAGATATAAACAAAAATCCTAATTTAGTAAACTTAGATCAGAACTTTGATGGCAAAATTGATTAATTAAAAATAAAAAATTTAAATTAAATACATATTATTTATGATAATGGTTAATATATAATCAGACAGTTAATTAAGGTTGATTGTCAAACCAACGCTTACTACGCAAAAGCTAGATTATATCTAACCTTTTGGTAGTGTCTTTGGGAGTGATGGTGGCTAGGTACTTAAAAAAGTATCGTATTAAATATAATGAATCTACTAGAAATCCTCGGTCTACTAGAGTGCAGTTAGTTTTAGTCTAAAGTCCAAAGGTTAGAGTTCAAGCTAAATTGCAAACTATATTTAATAAAAGTCAAAAGAGGAATAGGATGTAATTAATATTACTCCTAAAAAAAGCACTGATTTTGAAAGTGAATACTATCAAATCAGTGCTTTTGTATTGTATAAATATAATAATAATGACTAGACAATAATTTTAACTTATAAAAAAGATAAATGATTAAAAAGTTTTTAAAAAGATACATATTACTAGATAAAATGGTTAATATATAATCAGACAGTTAATTAAGTTTAATTGTCAAACCAAAACTTACTACGCAAAAGCTAGATTATATCTAACCTTTTGGTAGTCTCTTTGGAAGTTATGGTGACTAGGTACTTGAAAAAGTATCATATTAAGTATAATGAATCTACTAGAAGCCCTCGGTCTACTAGAGTGCAGTTAGTTTTAGTCTAAAGTCCAAAGGTTAGAGTTCAAGCTAAATTGCAAACTATATTTAATAAAAGTCAAAAGAGGAATAGGATGTAATTAATATTACTCCTAAAAAAGCACTGATTTTGAAAGTGAATACTATCAAATCAGTGCTTTTTATATTGAATAAAAGTAAAAAATTTAATTTTAAGAATTTTGTTTATAATCTATTAATAATGGATATATCTATATATAACATAACAATTTATTTATATTAAAGAAAATAATTAAAGATTAGGAGATATAGATATGGCATTAGAAATGGAAAAATATTTAAAAGTAAGAAAAGCTCAAGGACAAGGTGCTAGAACTGTTGAGGAACTTAAAGAAATATCAGATATAGTTATTGAAAGTGAAGAAGAACTTAAAGAAGTAGAAACTCTTATAAAAAATGCATGTAAATGTAAGAATGTATTAATTGAAACAATAGTAGAAGCAGTAAAAAACGGAGCTGATACAGTTGAAAAGGTTGGAGAAGTAACTAAAGCAGGTACGGGATGTGGAAGATGTAAAGGAATTATATCAAACATCATAGAAAATAAAAGATAATTAATTATGATTTTTACTATGGATTCAAGAAGGGATATGTATTAATACATATCCCTTTTTAGTTTGAAAATTTAGGAAAATAAATTTTAAGAATTATTTAAGATTAAGGAAAGATTAGTTTAAGAATTAAATATTAAAATGTATTTATAAACTAACTAAGGAGATGATTAAATGAATATTAAGATATATAAAAAATTAGCTATAGTATTAACTTTATCAATTGTTATTTTCAGTGCCACAGGATGTGAAGCATTAGGAAACTTTAATCTTTTTGAAAAATCAGATTCTGAAAAACACTATTCTATCTCAAGCATATTAGAAGATGCAGCTTCAGCATTTGAAAATATTACTTCTGATGTAATTGGATATACAAAAGACTTTATAGGTGATAAAGATTTCAGAGAAGGTGAGATAGAAAAAATTAAAGAAATACCAAATGAAATTAAAGATAATATTGACATATTTGAAAAAAATTCGAATGGTTTTGGATTAAATGAAAATAATATGATTGTTAAATGGGCTTCTGATGTATACCAAACAATTAAAGATTCAATAGGAAATTTAGTAGATGGAATAAAAATTTAAAATAGAATAAATGATAAATTTAAAGCTACACCTTAATTCATTAAGGAGTAGCTTTGTTTTGTATAAGAACATAAAAATAAAAAAATATATTGACAAAGCTAAATCATAAATATATTATATTAATAACAAGTTATTAGCACTCGATGTTAAAGAGTGATAACAAAATGATTTTAGAAATTATTACTTATAAGTAATTAACATATATTATAGATAACGGAGGTATTGTGTATATGAATATAGAAAAAATGACAGTAAGAGTACAAAAAGGTTTAAATGAAGCTTTTAATATAGCGGTAAAAAATCACAATCAACAAGTGGATGCAATACATCTATTAAGTGCACTTGTAAATCAAGAAGATGGTCTTATTCCAAATATACTAGAAAAGATGAACGTGTCTGTTGATGCATTTAATAACAGCATAAATTCAGAACTTAATAAATTACCACAAATACATGGTGAAGGGATAAATTCACAAGGAGTAACAGCTACAAGAAAGATAAATGAAATTTTAATTAAAGCAGAAGAAATATCTAAAGAATTTAAAGATGTATATATAAGTGTAGAACATGTTATGATTGCAATAATGGAAGTTGAATCAAAAACAAATATAGGTAAGATATTAAAGCAATATAATATAAATAAAAATGACTTTTTAAATGTATTATCAAAGGTGAGAGGAAATCAAAGGGTAGAAACTCAAGATCCAGAAGGAACTTATGAAGCATTAGCTAGATATGCTACAAACTTAGTAGAATTAGCTAAGAAAAACAAGTTAGACCCTGTAATAGGAAGAGATGAAGAAATAAGAAGAGTCATAAGAATATTATCAAGAAGAACTAAAAACAATCCTGTATTAATAGGAGAACCAGGAGTTGGTAAAACAGCTATAGTGGAAGGGTTAGCTGAAAGAATAGTTAGAGGAGATGTTCCTGAAGGATTAAAGGATAAAGTAATATTCTCTTTAGATATGGGTTCTTTAATTGCAGGAGCTAAATACAGAGGTGAATTTGAAGAAAGATTAAAAGCAGTTCTTAAAGAAGTTCAAGGTGCAGAAGGCAAGATAATTTTATTTATAGATGAGATACACACAATAGTTGGAGCTGGAAAAACTGATGGAGCAATGGATGCTGGAAACTTAATAAAACCTATGTTAGCTCGTGGAGAATTAAACTGTATAGGAGCAACTACTTTTGATGAATATAGACAATATATTGAAAAAGATAAGGCTCTTGAAAGACGTTTCCAACCAGTTATGGCGGAAGAACCTAGTGTTAATGATACGATTTCAATACTTCGTGGACTTAAAGAAAGATTTGAAATTCATCATGGAATAAGAATACATGATAATGCTATAGTTGCAGCTGCAAAATTGTCTGATAGATATATACAAGATAGATTTTTACCAGATAAAGCTATAGATTTAATAGACGAAGCTGGAGCTATGATTAGAAGTGAGATAGATTCTCTTCCAACAGAGCTGGATACAGTTAGAAGAAAATTATTAACATTAGAAACAGAAAGAGAAGCATTGCTAAAAGAAAATGATGAGAAAAGTAAAGAAAGACTTGAAAAATTAGGAAAAGAATTAGCTGAATTAAAATCTAAAAACGACGAAATGACTGCTAAGTATGAAAAAGAGAAAAGTCAAATATTAGAAATAAGAAATTTAAAAGCACAGCTTGATGAAGCTAAAGGAAATGTTGAAAAGTATGAGAGAGAATATGACTTTAACAAAGCAGCAGAATTAAAATATGGAGTAATACCTAAATTAGAAGAACAAATAAAGGCACATGAAGAAAAAATGCAAGAAAGCTATGAAAATGCTTTATTAAAAGAAGAAGTAACAGAAAATGAAATTTCTCAAATAGTTGCTAAGTGGACAGGTATACCAGTTACTAAACTTGTAGAGGGAGAAAGAGAAAAACTATTAAAGTTAGAAGATGAACTACACAAAAGAGTAATTGGACAAGATGAAGCTGTAACTGCTGTAAGTAATGCGGTAATACGTGCTCGTGCAGGACTTAAAGATGAGAATAAGCCAATAGGTTCATTTATATTCTTAGGACCTACAGGAGTAGGTAAAACAGAGCTTGCTAAAACGCTAGCTAATAACCTATTTGATAGTGAAGATAATATTATAAGAATTGATATGTCTGAATATATGGAAAAACATGCAGTATCAAGACTTATAGGACCTCCTCCAGGATATGTAGGATATGAAGAAGGTGGGCAGTTAACAGAAGCTGTAAGAAGAAATCCATATTCTGTATTATTATTTGATGAAATAGAGAAAGCACATGAAGATGTATTCAACTTATTCCTTCAAATATTAGATGATGGAAGACTTACTGACAATAAAGGTAAAACGGTAGACTTTAAAAATACTATCATAATAATGACTTCAAATATAGGTAGTTCATATTTATTAGAATCTGGTGAAAATGTTAATGATGAAGCTAAAGAGTTGGTTATGAACGAAATGAAGAGAAGATTTAAGCCAGAATTCTTAAATAGAGTTGATGATATTATAATGTTTAAACCATTAGATAAAGAAGGAATAAAACAAATTATAGACATCTTTATGAAATCTTTAAGAAATAGATTACAAGATAAGAGCATAGAAATTGAAATTACAGAAAGAGCAAAAGACATAATGGTTAACGAAGGGTATGATCCAATTTACGGAGCTAGACCATTAAAAAGATATATAAGCAATGTACTAGAAACTATGATAGCTAAAAAGTTAATAGCAGGAGAAATATATAACGGATGCACTATAGTAGTTGATGAAGAAAATGAAAATATAAATATATCTGTAAAATAGTTTAATGAAATAAAGTTAAAAAGATACTACCTAAATTTAGGTAGTATTTTTTGTGTAATTTTAAATTTTGAGTGACAAAATTGTAACGCCATATAACTTTAAATATAAACGTACCAAATTTTTTTATGCTAAAATAAAAAAAGAATGTAATTTAAATGACTAAAAGAGGGGATTATTATGAAATTTGTATCAATAAGGAAATGTGATGATTATAACTATGAAAATATAAAAAAATCAATAGAGAAAAACTTAGAAGATATTGGCGGAATAGAAAAATATATAAATCCAAATAGCAAAGTATTAATAAAACCAAATTTACTTATGAAAAAGATACCAGAAGAAGCTACAACAACACATCCAATAGTGGTTAAAGTTGTATGTGAAATGCTTCTTAAATTAAATTGTGATATAGTAATTGCTGATAGTCCAGGTGGACCATATACTACATCAGCTTTAAAAGGTATATACAAATCAACTGGAATGAAAGATATAGCGGATGAATTAGGTGTAACTCTAAACTATGATGTGAGTGAAGTAAAAGTAGAAAATGAAAGCTCTAAAGCATTAAGATTTATGGATATAATAACTCCAATAAAAGACGTTGATCATATAATTAATATATGTAAACTAAAGACTCATGGTATGGCTACATTTACTGGAGGAGTTAAAAATCTATATGGATCTATTGCGGGATTAAAAAAAGCAGAAATACATTATAGATTTCCAAGTGAAGAAATATTTTGTGAAGATGTATTATTAGATATATGTTCATATGTAAATCCAACACTAACTATTATGGATGGAATTGTTGGCATGGAAGGAGAAGGACCTTCTGCAGGAAGTCCGAGACATATTGGAACAACTTTAGTATCAACAAGTCCATATGCGTTAGATTCAATAGCCTGCAAACTTATAAATTTAGATATAAACAAGGTTCCAACTGTAAGAGGAAGTATAAAAAGAGGATACATAAAGAATGATTTAAGCGATGTTAAAGCAATAGGTGATGATATAAGCCAATTTGTTGTAAAGGATTTTAAAATACCAAAAACAAGCAAAGATTTTAGATTACTATCATCGACTTTACCTAAGTTTATACATGAACCTCTTACGAAATTATTAACTCCAAAACCAGTTGTTTCTTACAATAAGTGCGTGAAATGTAAAAAGTGTATAGAGGCATGTCCAGCAAAGGTTATAAGTTTAGATTCAAAAATAGAAATAGATTTAAGTAAATGTATAAGATGTTTTTGCTGCCACGAATTATGTCCTAAAAAAGCTATAGACATAAAGCGAAGTATAGTCTTTAAGTTAATAAAATAAAAATAATAATTGGAGAGTAAATATGAAAAGATTTGAATATCAAGTATTAACAATATACCAACGTGGAAGACAGTATTTAAAGAGAGAGATAAATATATAAGTATAAAAAGCTAGTTAAAATAAATTTGTTTATTTTAACTAGCTTTTTAAAATAGTGTTTAACAAAACTATAATGAAATACATATAATAAAAAGTGTCAGTGTAATTTAAAAGTACAAAATTTATTTTAGGGGGAGTGTTTCATGAGGGTAGACTGCAAACTATATGAGTTTAGGGGTGTATGGGTGGCAACAGTATATGATATAGATTGGCCCAAGACAAAAAATGATGCTGAAGCACAAAAGAAAGAATTCATACAGTTATTAGATAAATTGCAAAGTCTAAATTTTAATGTAGTTATGGTTCAAATCAGACCTACATCAGATACTTTTTACAAATCAAAAATCAATCCATGGTCATCGTATCTTACAGGAACACAAGGAAAAGATCCAGGGTATGATCCACTTCAATTTATGTTAGATGAAACACATAAAAGAAATATGCAATTTTATGGATGGTTAAATCCATATAGAATAACTACTAAAGGGACTGATTTAAGTGTGTTAGCAGATAATAATCCAGCAAAATTAAATCCTGATTGGGTTTTGGAATTTAATGATGCACTTTCATATAATCCTGAAGATAGAGAGGTAATAAACTATTTAGCAACTACAGTTTTTGAAATAGTTTCTAATTATAATGTAGACGGAATAATATTTGATGAATATTTCTATCCAGAAGGTTATCCTATGCCAAAATGTGAGTGTAAATGGATTTGTAAATGTGGTTGTTGGGAATGTGTGAATGTTGGAGATTACAGAAGATCAGCCATAAATTATTTAATAAAAACTATATATAGAGTTATAAAAGCTACAAATCCAAAAGTTCAGTTTGGAATAAGTCCTTTCCCAGTATGGAAGAATAAGAGTAGTGATATAAATGGATCTAACACAAATGCACAAGAAGGTTATTATGCTTTATACTCAGACCCTCTAACTTGGATACAAGAAGGAACTGTAGATTTTATAGCGCCACAAATATATTGGGCAACCAACGACAAAAAAAATCCATATGAAACACTAGTGAGATGGTGGTCTAATGTAGTGGAAGGTACAAATGTAAAATTATATATTGCACAAAGTATAAATAAGGCAGAAACAGCTAAAGAGTTAGACAAACAAATTGCTATAAATAGAGAGTATCCAGAGGTTAAAGGAAATATATTATTTAGTTATAGAGATATAGCTAGTAATAATGGAGGTATAGTACAACAATTAGAAAAGGCATATTCAGAAAAGGCATGTATCTTATAAAAAATAGCCCTTATAATAAGATTTATTTAAACAATAGAAATATATGTTTAAAAAAACTATTATAAGGGTTTTTTTATGCTAAATATTTAATTAAATTAAAAATATACATTACAATTAAAATATTTGTAAGTAAACTCAAAAAAGAGTTAAGCGAAATTTCAGCATTAGAACCAACCTTTATTACCGGAGCTAAAGGTAACCTATATTTTTTACAAGATGGATAAAAAAGACAAACTCCACTAGAGTTGAACATATCCAAAAGTATATGAGATATGCAACCTAATATAAAACCATAAAATATTATAAATATATATACATCTAAAAATACAAAGATGTAAGGGTAGAATAATTTAAATCCAATATCTATTAATAATGATAAAAAAATTAAAAAATATATAAATAAGGCACTGTGAGTAAATCCTCTGTGGTGAAGTTTATTATTAATTATTTTAGATGAAATATGAAACTTTTTTCCTAAGTAGGATTGTGGACAGTCTATGTCAGGGAAAATAGAACCTAACTTTAAGAAGTAAATATACAATAAAAAGAAAATAGAAATTTCTATTAAATTGAAATTGGAAATTATGTAATTATAAAATGGACCTAAAAATAACATGCCTAAAAATATACCGCCATTGACATGAGTGTCATATTTAATTTAAAACACCTCCCATAGATTATATTCAAAATATAGAAATATTTTCATCAAATTATTCTGAAAAATTACGGAAAAGTTACGTTGAAAGTGTATATGTAGAAAAATGCATTATATGGTGCTAATATTTAGGTATTAATAAGTGGTAAAATATGGGAGGATGAGATGAAAAAGTGGATTAAAAACAACTTATGGATATGGGGGTTACTTGTTGTAATAATTGTACTAGTAATAGTAAATGGAACTAAAAGAAACTCAGATAAGGAATTTGACAGTGGAAGCAATATAAAAATTGAAAAATTAAACACAAATCAGATTGATAATTTAAAAAAATTATGTAAAGTATGGGGTGTTGTAAAGTACTATAATCCTGAGGTTGTAGCTGGGAATGTAAACTTTGATTATGAACTATTTAGAGTTATGCCAGATACGTTAAATGCAAAAAATTCACAAGATGCTAATAGAGTAATATATCAGTGGGTTAAAAATTTAGGAGATATAGAAGTAAATAACACGGATAAAAATAATGAACACAAAAAAATAGCTCTTGAAAGAGATTTAAGTTGGATAAAAGATGCCAATTATCTAGATAAAGATTTAAGTCAATTATTAGTTAAGATTTCAAACTCTAACATTTCAAAAAGAAACAAAGCTTATGCTAAGTTTGATAAAGAGGTAGGACTTTCTAACTTTGAAAATGAAAACCTATATGAAGAAATGGACTATGATGACGATGGTTATAAATTGCTTGCTTTGTTTAGATATTGGAATATAATAGAATACTATTATCCATATACAGATATAATAGAAGAAAATTGGGATGAAGTATTAACTACATTTATACCTAAGTTTATAAATACTAAAAGTGAGTTAGATTATAAATTGGCAATTTCAGAGCTTACAACAAAAATACATGATCCACACGCCGCTATATATGATATAAATGAAACTTTAACTAAACACTGGGGAAATAAATATGCTCCTGTAGAATTTGCTTTAGTTGAAGATAATATTGTAATAAAAAAAATACTTCCTAAATACAAGAATAAATGCGAGTTGAAGCCAGGAGATATAGTATTAGAAATAAATGATAAAGGTATATCTGAAGTTATAAAAGAAAAATCTAAATATATATCTCTTTCAAGAAAAGAAGCTATTGTAAATTGCTTACAAGGATATTTATTTAGAACTTCAAATGATAGTATTAAGATAACTGTAAAAAGAGACGGGAAAGACATAATTAAAAATGTTAAGTGTTATAATGATCAATCAATGTTTGATATAAAAGAGCCATCGCATAAGCTTATAGATGAAAATATAGGATATATTAACCCAGCACAATTATCGAAAAATGAAATAGATAAAATAATGGACAAATTTATGAATACAGAAGGTATTATAGTAGATTTAAGAGAATATCCATCTGAATTTATTGTTTATGATTTAGGTAAAATGATTATTTCAAAACCAACAATTTTTTCAAAAATATCTGTACCTAGTCAATCAGTTCCAGGGGAATTTATATTTGAAAAAGATCAAATTGTTAACCCAGATGATAAAAAGCATTATAAAGGAAAAGTAATGATATTAATGAATGAAAGAAGTCAAAGTCAATCGGAGTTTACTGTAATGGCACTAAAAAAAGGAACTAATGCTAAAGTAATAGGAAGTAACTCTATTGGTACCGATGGAAATGTAACAGAGGTTTATTTGCCAGGAGGTGTAACAACTTTAATAACTGGACTAGGAGTTTATAATCCAGATGGTTTACAAACTCAAAGAATAGGTCTTAAACCAGATATTTATATAAAGCCAACTATAGATGGAATCAAAGAGGGAAGAGATGAACTTTCAGAAAAAGCTATAGAAATTATAAAAACTAAATAAAAAACAAATATAATATAAGGCTAGAAAATTTTCTAGCCTTATATTTATTTAAATATGTGCACATAATTATTAGTATATAGAATGCAATAATAAATAATTATTAAATCAAGGAAAGACAAATATATGAAAATGAAATGGGAAGAAAAATTTATCGAACTATATACTAAAGGAAAAGTGCAAGAAGCTAAAGATTTAAAAAATATACATGTTCCAAGTAAGTTATACAAATACCAAAAAATAGATGAAAATAGACTAAAAAATTTAGAATATGGAAAGCTATATTTTTCAAATAGGGAGCACTTAAATGATCCATTTGATTTACTACCAGTACATTATAATGAAGAGGAGATAATCCGCTTCTTAAAAGGAGAAGATTGTCCGGCAAATAACTTATCAAAATCAGAAATAATAATTAAGATAGATAAAGTTTTAAATAGCTTTAGCGACCATATAAAAATACTATCTCTAAGTACTAGCATATATAACATACCTCTATGGACTCATTATGGAGATAACCATAGAGGTATGTGTATTGAATATGATATAGATAATTTAGATAGAAATAGTGATTTTTATGATTGCTTGCTAAAAGTAAGCTATATAGATAAAAAAGTAGAAATAACTGAAGTCTTAAAAAATACTTTATCGAATCTAATAAATAATGATGAGTTAAAATTAGATTCTATGTTTTTGTTATATTTCACATTGACAATGAAACACAAAAGCTGGCAATATGAAAATGAATGGAGAATTATATTAAAAAGTAATAGTGGGGAATGTGGGATAGAAAAAAGCCTAATGAAAGTAAGAGCTATTTACTTAGGAAAAGATTGTAGCAAAGAAAATATAGAAAGAGTTATAGAAATTTCTAAAAAATTAAATTGTAAAGTTTATAAAATGGAATATTCTAAAGGTATTGATTTTAGATTGATACCACAGAAGATATATTAAATTAAATAAATTTAAATTTGATTAGTTAATAAAATTTGTTGACAACTAATAAATTAAGATACTACAATTTAGATATAAAAATTAAATAAACCAGGTGATGTTAGCGAGAGATACTTTTTAAATAAAGAGCCGACGGAGAAATTTGAATAACTTCCAATTTTCAAAGAAACTTTCAGGCAAAGGAATCGTTAACTGATGGATCTCTGGAAAGCCCTTAATTGTAAGGCGCCGAAGAAGAAATGATACTATAAGTATTAAAACTTTCAGGTACAAGAAACAGAGGATATAGGAATATTATTTATTTCTATATCCTCTTTTTAATTTTCTAAAAATATATTAAGGAGAAGTTTGATATGGAAAATTTAAAAAAAAACGTATCTACTGAGTGCACACGAAGCTTTAGGCGCAAAGATGATAGACTTTGCGGGATGGTATATGCCACTAGAATATGAAGGCTTAATAAAAGAACATGAATCTGTAAGAAATTATGCTGGATTGTTTGATGTATCTCATATGGGGGAAATTATTGTAAAAGGTGCACAAGCAAAGTCTTACCTACAAAACTTACTTACAAATGACATAGAAAGATTAGAAGATAATCAAGCTATATATACGTTTATGTGCTACCCTAATGGAGGTGTAGTTGATGATTTATTAGTTTATAGATTTGATGAAAATTATTTTTATTTAGTAATAAATGCTAGCAATATAGAAAAAGATTTTAAGTGGATGAATGAAAACAAACAAGACTATGATATACAAATAGAAAACATCTCTAGTAAAATTTCAGAACTTGCAATTCAAGGACCTTTATCTCAAAGAATACTTCAAGAAATATGCGATGAAAATTTAGATGAAATTAAATCATTTTACTTCAATAAAAATATAAAAGTTAATCAGATATCAGCTTTAGTTTCTAGAACTGGATATACCGGGGAAGATGGATTTGAAATATATTGTAAAAATGAAGATGTAGAAAAAATATGGAACAAACTATTTGAGGTAGGCGAAAAATATAAACTTAAACCTTGTGGATTGGGTTGTAGGGATACGTTAAGATTTGAGGCTGGATTACCCCTTTATGGAAATGAATTAAGTGAAGCTATAACACCATTAGAAGCAGGTTTTTCATTCTTTGTAAAGTTAGATAAATATAATTTTATAGGAAAGAATGAATTAAAAATGCAAAAAGAAAAAGGATTAAATAGAAAGATTATTGGATTTGAACTTACGGGTAAAGGTATAGCAAGACAAGGGTATGAGGTTATGGTTGATGAGAATGTAATAGGATATGTAACAACTGGATATAAATCCCCAACTTTGAATAAAAGTATAGGATTTGCCCTTATAGATTCTAGTTATTCAGAAATTGGAAAAGACGTAGATATATGTATTAGAAAGAAAAAAGTAAAAGCAAAAATTATTAACAAAAGATTTTACAAAAAACCAACAGCGATTCATGCTTAAAAATAGATATTAAAAAGTGAATATAAAACTATTATGGAGGTTGGGTTATGTTTAAATATATACCGATTACAGATGCGGATAAAGACAAAATGCTAAGTGAAATAGGAGTAGAATCAGTAGATGAGTTATTTAGTGATATTCCCAATGAATTAAAGCTTAATAGAGATTTAAATTTAGAAACTTCAAAAAGTGAAATAGAAGTATTAAAAAAAATAAAATCTATAGCTAAAGAAAATAATAGCATAGATAACTTGACTTGTTTTTTAGGAGCAGGAGCATATGATCACTATATACCATCTGTAATCAAACATATTACATCAAGGTCAGAATTTTATACAGCATACACACCATATCAAGGAGAAATAAGTCAAGGAACACTACAAACCATATTTGAATTTCAATCAATGATTTCTGAACTTACAGGAATGGATATAGCTAATGCATCTATGTATGATGGAGCTACTGCAAGTGTAGAAGCTTGTGTAATGGCACTAAATAGTGGAAAAAATAAAAATAAAATACTAGTAGCGAAATCTATAAATCCTGAGATTATGGAAGTCATAAAAACATATATGAAATTTAAAGATATTGAAGTTATAGAAATTGATTATGATAGAAAAACAGGAAGAGTTGATTTAGATAGTTTAAAATCAAATATAGATAAAGAAAGTGCTTGTATGTTAGTTCAAAGCCCTAACTTTTTTGGAATTATTGAAGAAATGGAAGAAATAGAGTCTATTACTCACCAAAATAAAGCAATGCTTATTATGAATGTTAATCCAATATCTTTAGGTGTTTTAAAATCACCAGGAGAGTTAGGAGCAGACATAGCTGTAGGAGAGGCTCAACCATTAGGGAACTCTTTGAATTTTGGAGGTCCATTTGTAGGATTTATGAGTACAAAAGCTAAAAATATAAGAAAACTTCCAGGAAGAATAGTAGGAGAAACTATTGACTCAAGAGGACAAAGGGCATATGTCCTAACACTTCAGGCAAGAGAACAGCACATAAGAAGAGAAAAAGCTACGTCTAATATTTGCTCAAATCAAGCTTTAAATGCCCTTTCAGCTACGATATATATGGCTACAATGGGATATAAGGGATTAAAAGAGGTAGCAAATCAGTGTATTCAAAAATCACATTATGCTTATAATGAATTAATCAAAACTGGAGAGTATGAAACTGTATTTACAGGAGAATTTTTTAATGAATTTACAATTAAATCTAAAAACCATAATGTAGATATTGTTAACGAAAATTTATTAAACGAAAACATAATTGGTGGATTTAATTTAGAGAATAAATTTAAAGAACTTAATAATTGTTCATTATATTGTGTTACAGAAAAAAGAAGTAAGGACGAAATTGATAATTTGGTTAATGTTATATCCAACATGGGCTTTAAAGATAGTAAAGAAAAAATTATTGATACTATGGGGGCTATATAAATGAAAGATTATAATAAATTATTGATAGAAATTTCAAAAGAAGGAAGGTTTGCGTATTCACTTCCGCCTTTAGATATATATGAAGATGAAAATTTAATTCCTGATAATTTTAAAAGAACTATAAATCCTAAATTGCCTATGGTAAGTGAAGTAGACGTCGTTAGACATTTTACACTTTTATCAAATAAAAATTTTGGGGTTGATACAGGATTCTATCCATTAGGGTCTTGTACTATGAAATACAATCCAAAGCTAAATGAAGACATAGCATCTATAGAAGAATTTACTAATATACATCCTTATCAAAATGAAAAGACAGTTCAAGGCTCACTTCATGTAATGTATGATTTTTCAAATATGTTAAAAGAAATAACAGGAATGGATGAAATAACATTACAACCATCGGCAGGATCTCATGGAGAATTGACAGGCTTGATGCTTATAAAAGCATATCATGAAAATAGCGGTGATTTTAAAAGAAATAAAATAATAGTTCCAGATTCAGCGCATGGGACAAATCCAGCAAGTGCAAATCTATGTGGATGTAATATAGTGCAAATAAAATCAGATGAATATGGATGTGTGGATATTGAAGCTTTAAAAGAAGTACTAGATGATACTGTTTGTGCTTTGATGCTTACAAATCCAAGTACATTAGGCATATTTGAAAAAAATATAACTGAAATTGCAGATTTAGTACATGAAGCAGGTGGATTATTGTATTATGATGGTGCAAATATGAATGCTATTATGGGAATTAGTAGACCTTCGGATATGGGATTTGATGTTGTTCATCTAAATCTTCATAAAACTTTTTCAACTCCACATGGAGGAGGAGGACCAGGTAGCGGTCCGGTTGGAGTTAAAAAGGAATTAATCCCATTTTTACCAGTTCCAATAATTGAAAAGAATGAAAATGGATATTCATTGAATTATAATAAAGAGCATTCTATAGGGAAAATAAAAAATTTCTATGGGAATTTTGGAGTGATACTAAAGGCATACTCATATATTTTGACTATGGGTTCAGATGGGTTGAAATTAGCAAGTGAAATGGCTGTACTAAATGCAAACTACTTAAAAGAAAAACTTAAAAAGTACTATACATTACCTTTTGACACTGTATGCAAGCACGAATTTGTATTAAGCGGAAAAAAACTTGGAGAAGTAACTACTATGGATGTTGCAAAAAGACTTTTAGATTATGGATATCATCCTCCAACAGTATATTTTCCACTAATAGTAGATAGTGCAATAATGATAGAGCCAACTGAAACAGAAGGTTTAGAAACTTTGGATAGTTTTATAGATGCAATGATAAAAATATCAGAAGAAATAAAAGATAATCCAGAAATATTGATAAGCGCGCCTCATAATACACAAGTAGGTAGATTAGACGAAACTAGAGCAGCTAAAAAACAAATTTTAAAATGGTAGATAAAAATGAGATGCTTATTTATAGGCATCTCATTTTTATTTACTATTTTAAAATATCTAAATAAGGTATATAGATTTAGTTAATTGAATAGTAATTTATTAATGTTATATAAATTAGGGGGGATTTCATGGAATTTGAAATTACAAAGGGAATTTTTACTGTGAATTTGGACATGATAGCAACTCTAGCACTAGCTACATTACTTTTGCTTTTAGGCAATTACTTAAGAAAAAAGGTTAATTTTTTAGACAAATTTTGTATACCAGGACCAGTTATAGGAGGGCTTTTATTTGCAATTATAATATTTATTTCAAAGACTATAAATTTATTTAACTTAGATATGGATACAACTTTACAATCACCATTTATGATAGCTTTCTTTACTACTATAGGATTAGGAGCTAGCTTTTCTCTTATAAAAAAGGGTGGAAAGTTATTAATAATTTATTGGATATTGTGTGGAGGACTTGCTATATTTCAAAATGTAATAGGTGTTATAGGGGCAAAGCTAACAAATATAAATCCTCTTATAGGTATTATGTGTGGAGCTGTTTCTATGGAAGGTGGTCATGCAAATGCAGCTTCCTTTGGGGCAACGATAGAAGGGTTAGGTGTAAATGGCGCGGTTACAATAGGAATGGCGGCAGCGACATTTGGTGTGATTTTTGGAGGAATTATAGGAGGTCCAGTTTCTCGATACTTAATAGATAAGTATAATTTAAAACCATCAGTAGAAGAACATGATAAAAATATATCTGTAGAAGAAACGGCAGGAATAAAATTAAGTGACTCATTCAATTCAAGTACTATGATAACTCAAATTGCAGTTATAGCATCTTGCATGACTATTGGAAATTTATTTGGGTCATGGTTTTCAAATACTACAGGTGTAGTACTTCCAGGATATGTAGGTGCAATGTTTGTTGCAGTTTTATTTAGAAATTTAAATGACAAGATAAATATTGTGAAAATAGATCTATATTCAGTTGATATAATAAGCAATGTTTGTTTAGGAATATTTTTGACAATGGCACTTATGAGTATAAAATTATGGGAATTAGCAGGACTTGCAGGACCGATGATAGTAATAGTTCTTGCACAAGTTATATTTATAGCATTATATGGAATATTTATTGGATTTAGATTATTAGGAAAAGATTTTGATGCGGCAGTTATGGTCTCAGGTATGTTAGGTCATGGACTTGGAGCAACTCCAAATGCATTAGCTAATATAAATTCTGTAACTTCTAAGTATGGGGATTCAACAAAGGCTTTTTTAATAGTACCTTTAGTTGGAGCATTTTTAGTAGATTTAGTGGGAATACCTACAATTGTAACATTTATAAATTTTTTCAGTTAGATATCTAAAATGAAAATTTATAACTTAGGAATAAACAATTTGTTATATATTCACAAATTATAGTATAAGTGCTACAATTTATTAAACTGTATAAAAGGAGAATTATAGAGATGTTTAAGCAAATGAGAAGACAGGAAAGAAAAATTGAAATTGGAGAAGCTGAAGAAATCTTAAAAAATGGAGAATATGGTGTTTTATCTACAAATGGAGAAAATGGATATTCGTATGGTACACCGGTAAGCTATGTATATTTTAATAATTCGGTATATTTTCATTGTGCACTAGAAGGACAAAAGCTAGAAAACATTAATTTTAATAATAAAGTTTCATTTTGTGTGGTAGGTAAAACTTGTGTTGTTCCTGAAAAGTTTAGCACAAAATATGAAAGTACTATTGTGTTTGGAGAAGCTATTGAAGTTTTTGAAGAAGAAAAAAATGAAGCCTTACTTGAAATATTGAAAAAATACTCACCTAATTTCATAGATAAAGGTAAATTGTACATAAAAAATGCTGGAGATAAAACTAAAGTAATAAAGATAAGTATTGATAAAATTTCAGGTAAATCTATTAGATAAGGGAAGTTATTTTTAATAACTTCTTTTTTTATTTAAATTTACTATAAGATGTTTAATACTGAATATTTTGTGGTAAATATTACAAGGAAAAATAATTATTCTTAAATTTCAATTCTAAAATACAAAAACAATCAAAATACAATTAGAATAATGAGGTGATGTGTATGATGGAAACTTTTCATATAGGAATTGACGTTGGATCAACTACTGTAAAATTAGTTGTATTAGATAAGGACAATAACATTGTATTTAAAAAGTACAGACGACATTTATCTGATATAAAAAATGCGGTAATAAGAATCCTAGATGACACTTATAAAAGTATAGGAGATAATTGTGTTACCGTAGTTATAACTGGATCAGGGGGAATGAACTTAGCAACAAACTTAGGGGTAGACTTTGTACAAGAAGTAATAGCAAGTACTAAGGCTGTTGAAGTTTATAATCCAGATACTGATGTAGTTATAGAACTAGGTGGAGAAGATGCAAAAATAATTTACTTAACAAATGGAATAGAACAAAGAATGAATGGAATTTGCGCAGGAGGAACTGGATCTTTTATAGATCAAATGGCATCTTTATTAAAGACTGACGCAAGTGGTCTAAATGAACTAGCAAAAAATTATAAAAACATATACAGTATAGCAGCTAGATGTGGAGTATTTGCAAAAACAGATATTCAGCCATTGATAAATGAGGGTGCAAGAAAAGAAGATATAGCAATGAGTATTTTCCATGCAGTAGCAGTACAAACTATAAGCGTTTTAGCTTGTGGTAGAAAAATACAGGGGAAAGTTGCTTTTCTAGGAGGACCATTATACTTTTTATCTCAATTAAGACAAGCATTTATAGATATGCTAAATTTAAACGAACAAGATATTATATTTCCTAAAGATGCTCAGCTATATATAGCAATAGGGGCAGCTCTTTCATATACAAATAATAAAACATTTATGTTAAGCAATCTATTATTAACTTTAAAAAATTCAAAAGAATATCAAAATACAAACCAAAGTAAATTAAAACCTTTATTTAAAAATGAAAAAGAATATGAAGAATTTAAGAAACGACATAGTATGAATGTAGTTAATACAAATGAGTTATCACACTACTCTGGGGATTGCTTTTTAGGGATTGATGCAGGATCAACAACAACAAAAGTTGCTTTAATTGATAAAAACGGGAATTTATTATATTCAGCATACAAAAGTAATGAAGGAAGCCCATTAAACTCTGCAATAGAGATTTTAGATGATATATATATACACTTACCAAACACGGCTAAAATAGTAAATTCAGCAGTTACAGGATATGGAGAAGCTTTGTTAAAACAAGCTTTAAAAATAGACATAGGAGAAATAGAAACGGTAGCTCATTATAAGGGCGCTAAGTTTTTCTCACCAAATGTAGACTTTATACTTGATATAGGCGGACAAGATATGAAATGTCTAAAAATCAATAATGGAGTTATAGAAACTATAATATTAAATGAAGCCTGTTCTTCGGGGTGTGGGTCGTTTTTAGAAACTTTTGCAAAATCATTAGAACTTGATATAAAAGATTTTTCTAAGAAAGCTCTATATTCTGAAAATCCAGTTGATTTAGGATCTAGATGTACAGTATTTATGAACTCAAGAGTAAAACAAGCTCAAAAAGAGGGTCATTCAGTCAGTGATATTAGTGCAGGTTTATCATATTCGGTTATAAAAAATGCGTTGTATAAAGTTATAAAAGTAAAGTCTAAAGAAGATATTGGAAAATATCCTGTTGTTCAAGGTGGAACTTTCTACAATGATGCTGTATTAAGAGTATTTGAAATATTAACAGAACGAGAAGTTGTAAGACCTAATATTGCAGGAATAATGGGTGCATTTGGAGCTAGTATAATAGCAAAAGAAAAATATAAAAAAGGATACACTACATTATTATTAGATAGAAATAATATTAATAATATAAAACTAAGAACAATTACTGCAAGATGTGGTAAATGTTCTAATAATTGTTTACTTACTATAAATAATTTTGGAAATGGAGAAAAATTTATTTCAGGGAATAGATGTGAAAAAGGTATAGGGTTAGAAGTTAATGAAAATAAAAATATAAATCTTTTTGAATATAAATATAAAAAAATATTCGACTATAAAAGCTTACAACCTAAAGATGCAAAGCGAAAAGTTATTGGTATACCTAGGGTGTTAAATATGTATGAAGATTACCCTCTATGGCACACTATATTTACAAATTTAGGATTTAGTGTAGTTTTATCAGGAGAATCATCTAAACAAATTTATGAAAAAGGCATGGATTCAATTGTTTCGGAGTCTGTGTGCTATCCAGCCAAAATAGTTCATGGACATATAAATGATTTAATTGAAAAAGGAGTTAAAACAATTTTTTATCCATGTATAAGACATGAACACAAAGAGTTTAAAAATATAGATAATCATTTTAACTGTCCTGTGGTAATGTCATACTCAGAAGTTATAAAAAATAACATTAGTGAAATCCGAGATAAAAATATTAATTTTATTAATTCTTTTTTACCGATGAATGATAAAAAGGCTTTAAAGAAAAGGCTTATTGAAGAATTAAATAAAATTAAAATGTATGATAAGGATTTTATACAAATAAGTAAAGAAGAAATAGATAAAAGCGTTGAATTAGGTTTTAAAGAGTATGAAAAATTTAAAAAAGATATTCAGGATATGGGTGAAAAAACTTTAAAATTAATTAAGAAAAATAATATAAAAGGAATTGTTCTAGCAGGAAGGCCATACCATATCGATCCAGAAATAAACCATGGTATACCAGAACTTATAAATTCTTTAGACATGGCAGTCTTAACAGAGGACAGCGTATGTCATCTAGGAAAAGTAGAGGAACCTTTAAGAGTAGTTGATCAATGGGCGTACCATTCAAGGTTATATAGAGCCGCAAAGTTTGTTAGCCATGAAAAGAATTTAGAACTTGTACAGCTAAACTCTTTTGGGTGTGGACTTGACTCAGTTACAACTGATCAAGTTCAAGAAATTTTAAATAGTGAAGGCCGAATATATACTTGTATAAAGATTGATGAAGGAAATAATTTAGGAGCTGCTAAAATAAGATTAAGATCGCTAAAAGCAGCTATAGAAGAAAGAGAAAAAAGTAATATTGATACTGTGAAGGTTGAAAAAAAATACACAAAAGGAAGTTTAGTTAAGGCAATAAAAGAAAATTACAATATTTTAGTTCCTCAAATGTCACCTATGCATTTTGATTTGGTAGAACATGGAGTAAAATCATGTGGATACAATATGGTATTACTTAAAGATTATGAAGGAGCTGTAGAAGAAGGCCTTAAATATGTTAATAACGATGCATGTTATCCAGCAATTATTGTAGTAGGTCAGATTATTAAGGCGTTAAAGAGTGATAAGTATGATTTAAGTAAGACGGCTGTAGCAATAACTCAAACTGGAGGGGTTTGCAGAGCTACCAACTACATTGGATTTTTAAGAAAAGCTTTAAGTGATGCAGGATATGAAGATGTACCTGTATTATCTTTATCTATAAATGGAGAAGAAAAGAATAATTTATATAGTGTATTTTCATTAAGTCTGGTAAATAAAGTTTTAATGGGTGCTATATATGGAGATTTACTTATGAAGGTCTTATATAGAGTTAGGCCATATGAAAAAATAAAAGGAAGTGCTAACAAATTATATGAAAACTATAAAAATATTTGTAAGCAAAGTTTAGAAAATGGAAGTTTTGGTGAATTTAAAGAAAATATTTATAATATAGTAAGAGATTTTGATAATTTACCTATAGTAAAAACAGAAAAACCTAAAGTGGGGTTAGTAGGAGAAATTTTAGTCAAATTTCATCCATTGGCAAATAATAATGTTGTAGATGTATTAGAAGCTGAAGGGGCCGAAGTAGTAGTTCCTGAGCTTATGAATTTCTTTCTAAGTTGTTGCTTTAATACATATTATAAAGCTGATAATAATTTAGATAAAAAATATAAAAAGTTGGGTGGAAAGTTTGCCATAGGTATGATTGAAAAATATCAAAAACATTATATGAATGCGTTAGAAAGTAGCAAGAGATTTAGCAAGACAAAAGATATTAAATCATTAGGCAATTTAGCCTCTAATGTAATTTCTTTAGGGAATCAAGCTGGAGAAGGATGGCTTTTAACAGCTGAAATGATGGAACTCATGGAAAGTGGTGTGAAAAATATTATATGCATGCAACCTTTTGCTTGCTTACCTAATCATATAACTGGAAAAGGTGTGATTAAGGAGTTAAAACGAATTTACAATGATGCTAATATAGTTCCGATAGACTATGACCCAGGGGCTAGTGAAGTTAACCAATTGAATAGGATAAAACTTATGCTTTCAACATCACTTAACAATTTGGGATCAAACAATATTAATTTAGAAACTGGAAACTCTGAAAGTATAGAATCTGATAACACAGAAAAAGAAGCATTAGCTTAATAAAAATAAGTAGTTATGGTATTAAATTAAATTTATACTATTAACTACTTATTTTTATACTATAGAGGTTAGTTTAATTGTTTAAACTTATAAGCAATTGATGATATTAAATATCCTAAAAATAGACCATTTATAAAAGTTACTACCAACCTACCTATACCAAAATTTTTAAATATAAGATAACTCAACAGAATTGTTAAAATTTGTATTGAAATAGCTGTTAAATGATATCTAAATTTATTTGAATTTATGTGCTTATTACTATACATTCTTATACTATATAAATAGGCTAAAATTATAAGGAATCCTAATAATGTACTACCGTGTTGGAGTACTTTAAAAAACGGAACTTGATAATCAAATAGATTTATAGAATTTTTTAATAAGTTGAAATTAACAACAAAATAGCCTGTTTTATGAGTAAATGCATCCCATAGTACATGTGTTAACATTCCGGTAATACATGAATATGTAAATACAAAAATATTTTTAATACTTTTAAAGTTGAAACTATAATTTATAAGGTACGTATAGTAATTACACATTTTACCTGGGAGATTTATAATAAATGGATTTTTTATAAAATTTAAAATTAAGTAGTTCAGTAAAAAACATATTGGAAGATTTAAAAAAATAAATCCTGATAGCGTATGTCCTAAATTGCTACTTGGATTAAATAATAAAAAATATATAAAATCAGGTGCCATAGAACCAAGAATCAATCCTAATAAATTAAAGTTTTTGTTTTTAGAAAAAATCACTGCAGCTGGATGTGCTAATGTAAATGGCATAGAAAACTCTCCTTAAACTTTTATTTCATTTTAATATAATAATATAAATAAATAAAATATACCATATATTTTGAATTTTAATGCATATTGTTATTTTTTACCCAAAATTTACCAAATGAAAAAATATATGATTTAAAGTAATATATAAGTGATATGATATGTAAAAGGAAGTAGGAAAAAATATGAAAGAAAATTTAATGGATTTAATATTTAACACGCTGCCTATACCTATATGGATAAAATCAAAAGAAGGAGCATTTCTAGACATAAACCAAAAACTTAAAGATACATATATAAGTAAAGAAATAAAGAAAGAAGATATCATAGGCAAATTCAATAAAGATATATACCCTGTAGAAATAGCTAAAATGTATGATATGAACTATAAAAAAGTACTAGAAAGCAAACAACCTATGACATTTGAAAATAAGCATAAAAATAAAATAACCAAAGCTTATTTAACACCTATACTTGACAAAGATAAAGAAATAATTGCAGTAACTGGTATAATACACGATATATCAGAGTTTAAGCAATATGAAGAAGATAATATTTATCAAAAGAACTTAATGGAAACTATAATAAATAGTATACCAGACATAGTATTTTATAAAGATATAGAAGGTAAATATGTAGGAGGAAATAATGCTTTTTTTGAAAGATTTTACGAAAGAGATAAAGAGGATGTTATAGGAAAAACAGATTTAGAACTAAGTGAAGATAAAAACTTATCAGAATATCTTATAAAAAAAGATAAAGAAGCTATAGAAAGTAAAAAAAATATATATTCTAAATTAAAAGTAAAAAATAGCAAAAATGAAGTTACATATTTTGAAAGTATAAAAACACCTGTAATAAATGAAAGAAATGAAGTAGTAGGCGTAGTAGGCGTATCAAGAGACATAACAAAAAGAAAAGAATTAGAAAATATGTTAAGACAAATGAGTTATACAGATAAATTAACGGGACTTTTTAATCGAGCATATTTTGAAGAACAAATAAAGATTTTAAACAATGAAAAATTTTATCCTCTAAGTATGATAATTGGAGATGCAAATGGCTTAAAAAAATTAAATGACACAAGAGGCCATTTAGAAGGGGATAAATTGATTATAAAAATTTCAGAAATTTTAAAAAATAGTTGCAATGAAAATCATCTTATTTTTAGGTGGGGTGGAGATGAATTTGTAATTCTTATGCCAAACACAAATTCTATTTGTGCCCAAAATACATATAATACTATTTTAGAAAATTGTAAAAAAGCTAGTAACTATGAAATGAAAATAAGTATAGCATTAGGAATTTCAACAAAAGTTGATAATAAATTAAGCATAGAAGATTTGATAAAAGAAGCAGAAGATACAATGTATCAAGAAAAGCTACTTTCAAAAGAAAGTAGGAAAAATTACATAATGAAATCTCTACAGAAAACACTAGAAGAAAAGAGTTTAGAAACAAGAGACCATACTAGTAGGACTGTAGAATATGCATACAAAATAGGTAAAAAATTAAACTTAAATAATAAACAAATTAGAGAATTAAAATTATTAGCATATCTACATGATATAGGAAAAATTGGAGTATGTGAAAGTATAATAGAAAAGCCTGGACCTCTTACTCAAGAAGAATACAGTTTAATAAAAAATCATAGTGAAAAAGGATTTAGAATAGCTAATTGTACACCCGACTTATCTGATGTAGCTTATGGAATTTTAACTCATCATGAACGATATGATGGAAATGGATATCCATTAGGATTAAAAGGCGAAGAAATTCCTTTATTATCCAGAATAATATCTGTTGTAGATTCATTTGATGCAATGACAAGTGATAGGGCTTATAGAAAAGCAATGACAACTAATCAGGCAATAGCGGAATTAAGAAAAAACTCAGGAACTCAATTTGATTCAAATATTGTAGATGCTTTTATTGACGAAATAGAAAGTAATAGATAAAAAAGAAGCCTTCATTTAAAAGAAGGCTTTTTATGATATAATCAATTATATAAAAACTTAAGGAGGAAATTTATGAAAATTATTCATACAAGTGATTGGCATATTGGAAAAATTGTAAATGAATTTTCAATGATTGAAGATCAAAAATACATTTTAAATAGATTAATAGATTTAATAGAAAAAGAAAAGCCAGAAGTACTTATACTAGCAGGAGATGTATATGATCGATCAATTCCACCTGTGGAAGCTGTAGAATTATTAAATGAAACTTTAAGTAATTTAATAATTGATAAAAAAGTAAAAGTATTGGCTATATCAGGAAATCATGATGGAGGAGAAAGACTAAGCTTTGGAAGTCAAATTTTAGAAAAGCATGGATTATATATAGCGGGTAGAGACGATGAACTATACAAGCATGTAGTTGTAAAAGATGGAGAAAAAAATGTAAACTTTTATTTAATTCCATATAAGGATCCTGCATTAACAAGAAAAATTTTAGATGAAAAAGAAATTAAAAGCCATAATGATGCAATGAAATTCGTAGTAGAAAAAATTAAGAAAGATATGAATGAAAAAGAAATAAACATCCTAGTAGGACATGGATATATTACTATGAAAAGAGAAGATGCAATAGAGTGTATTGAAAATAAATATGAAGTAGCAAATCTTGAAACATCAGAATCTGAAAGACCTCTATCAATAGGGGGAACAGATTTAATAGATGGTAAAATATTTGATGACTTTGATTATGTAGCTTTAGGTCATCTTCATGGAAGGCAAAAAATTGGGAGAGAAGAAATGAAGTACTCAGGATCAATATTAAAGTATTCTTTCTCAGAGGTTAAACAAAAAAAAGGAGTATACATATTAGATATAAATGATAAAGATGCAATAAATATAGATTTTAAATGTTTAAAGCCAGTAAGAGATTTAAGAGTTATAAAAGGGAATATAGAAGACTTAATAGAGGAAGCTAGAGAGTTAGAAAAAGGAAAAGAAGATTATATACAAGCTATATTAACAGATGATGGAGAACTTATAAATCCAATGGAAAAATTAAGAGCAGTTTATCCAAATACTATGTTAATAACAAGAGAGAGAAAAAGGGAAATTAGTGAAGATAAAACTTCAGCAAAAGGTGAATATAAGAAAAAAAGTAAGCTAGAGCTATTTAAAGAGTTTTATGAAGACTTAGGTAGTGGAGATTATACAGAAGAAAAAGAAGTAGTTTTAATGAATACTATAAATGAAGTTTTAAAAAGTGAGGTGAAATAATGAGACCTATAAAATTGACAATAAGCGCATTTGGACCCTATGCAGACAAACAAGTTATAGATTTTGAGGAATTAAATGGCAGAAATATATTTGTAATATCAGGTAAAACAGGAGCTGGTAAAACTACTATATTTGATGCTATAAGTTATGCCTTATACGGAGAAGCTAGTGGAGAATCCAGAGAGACAGATTCTTTGAGAAGTCACTTTGCAGATGATGATGTAGAAACTTTTGTGGAATTAGAGTTTAAATTAAAAGGTGAACGATATACAGTAAATAGAGTTCCAAAACAAAAGAAGAAAAAGTCAAGAGGTGAAGGATTCACAGAAAAAAGTGCAGATGCAACACTTACACTACCAGATGGAAAGGTTATAACTAAAGTTACTAATGTAACTAATAAGTTAATTGAAATATTAGGGATAACTAGAGATCAGTTTAAACAAATTGTTATGCTACCACAAGGAGAGTTTAAAAAATTATTATTAGCAGATTCATTAGAAAGAGAAGGTATTTTTAGAAAAATATTTAACACTTATGATTTTGAAAAAATACAGATAGATCTTAAAGAAAAAGCTATAAGTTTAAGTAAAAACAGAAATAAAAGTAAGGATGAAATGCAAACTAACTTAAAAAATATAAAAGGTGAGCATGATATAGTTATTGGAGAATATGTAGATTTTCCTTTTGTTATAGAAAAATTAAAAGATTTTATATCAAAGGATAGTGAAGCTTATAAAAACTTAAATGAAGATGATAAAGCTTTGTATAATGAACTAGAACTTATAAATAAGGAAAAAGTAAAAATAGAAAACAATAACAATTTATTGAAAGAAAAAGAAAAAATAGAGAAAAGTTTACTAGATCTTATAAATAAAGAAAAAGAATTTGAAATAAAAAAAGAAACTATAAATAAATGTAAGAGTGCCAAAGAAGTTAAATACATAGAAGATAAATTAATAGAAAATGAAAATATATTAGAGCAAAGAAAAAAATCATATGAAGAAACTTTATTAAATATTGAAAGACTAAATAAAGAAACTGATACAGCAAAACTGAATTTAAAAATAGAAGAAGCTAAAGAACCTGAAAGGGATGCTCTTAAATTAGAGATAAATAAGTTAGAGAGTATAAAACCTAAAATAGCGGAATTTGATGAGTTAAAAAATAGCTTAATTATTAAAACTGAGAGTATTGAGTCAATTAAATGTAAAATAGAAGATAATAAAAAAGTTAATGAAAATTTAAAAAAACAAAAATTAGAAAATGAAAATAAATTAAAAGAAATAGCTACAGCAGAGACCAAAAAAGTAGAGATAGCAAATGAAATCTCTAATAAGGAAAAAATAATACAAGAGACTAGAGAGTTGTTTAAAATAATAGCAAGTTATGAAAAATCAAAACTTAGTCATAATAACTTAAAAATAGAATATGATTCATTTGAAAAAGTATATAAAAGTATAAAGAAAAACTATAATGATATGGATGAACTTTATAAAAAAGAACAAGCTGGTATACTTGCATGTTCTTTAAAAGAAAACACACCTTGTCCTGTATGTGGATCTGAAAATCATCCAAATCCAGCAGTTATAAGTAAAAACTTAATAGTTCCGACTAAAGAGGAATTAAAAATAGCTAAAGAAAAATTAGAAGAAGCTGAAAAGGAAAATAATTTAAAGATAAATGAATTAACTAAATTAAATACTGACTGTAAAAATTATTTTGATATTTTAAGCAATAGTTTATTGAAGTTTTCAAAAACTTTAAATATAGATGAAAACTATTCAGCTAAAACAGCTGAGATAGTTAAGGTAAAAGGAATTGAATTAAAGGTTAATATTGATGATTTAAATAAAGAACTTATAAAAATAAATGAAAAATTATCTATGAAAAAGAATATAGATGAACAAAATGTAACTATAGAAAATAGTTTAGTAGAAGTTGAAAAAGAACTAAGTACATTAGAAAAAACTGAAAAGATACTATTACCTGAAATAGCTCAAATAAATACTAGAATAGAAGAGTATAAAAAAGAAATTCCTAAAGAAATTTTAGATATAAAAACTCTTGAAATTTTACTAAATGATAAAACAAAAGAGTTAGAAATAAGCTTAAATAACTTAAATAAGTTAAGAGTGTATAATGAAAATATATCAAAACAATTAGAAGGTAAAATTTCTAAATCTAATGAAATTAAGAGTTCTATAGAAGAATTAAAGTCTAACATAGAAAAAATAAAGGTGGAATTTAATACTTTATTAAAAAACTTAGGATTTAATGATTTTAATAACTATGAGGAGTTTAAATCAAAGATTCATTTAATTAAAGATTTAGAGAAAGAAGTAGAAGATTATTATTTAAATCTAAATTTACTTAAATCTAAAAAAGAAGATATAGTTATTAAAACTAAAGATTTGACTTTTATTGATATAGATAGCATCGATGAAAAAGTAAAGAAACTTCAAGAAGAAAAGAAAGGTTTAGAGTTTAGACTTAGAGAACTTTACTCAGTATTAGAAAATAATAAATCTATACTTAAAAATGTAGAAAGTTTAAATGCTAAGTTTAAAGCTATAGAAGAAGAGTATAAGGTTGTAGGGGAATTAGCTGATTTGGCAAATGGTAAAAAATCTCCATATATATCTTTTGAAAGATATATATTAGCTTCATACTTTGAAGATATAATAGAAGCTGCAAATATAAGACTTGAAAAAATGACAGGGGATAGATTCTCATTAATAAGAAAGAAAAGTAAGAGCAAAGGAGCAGGTCAAAAAGGTTTAGAACTAGAAATTTACGATAATTATACAGACAGCTCTAGAGATGTTAGCTCACTATCAGGAGGAGAAAGTTTCAAAGCGTCTTTATCTCTCGCACTAGGACTTTCAGATGTAGTTCAATCAAATGCAGGAGGAGTATCCCTTGATACTATGTTTGTTGACGAAGGATTTGGAACATTAGATCCACAATCGTTAGATAATGCAATTGATAGCCTTCTTGAACTTCAAAGAGGAGGAAGGTTAGTAGGTATAATTTCACATGTTGAAGAATTAAAAGAAAGAATAGATGCTAAGTTAGAAGTAACGTCTACAGCAAAAGGAAGTAAAGCTGAATTTGATATATTATAAAAGATTAAATAATAAAAAATCCAACTCTTTTTAGAGTTGGATTTTTTATTTTGAAGAAATTTATACTTTTAACTGTAACATAAATGTCACTTAATGATGATAAATTAACGCTAAGGTTAAGTAATTTAATATTATAAAAACTAATGGAGGTGGATTATGGTATTTTCAAATACGTTATTTCTTTACTTATTTCTTCCTATTAATCTTATTCTGTATTATGCAGTTAAGAGCAGAAAATGGAAAAATTTTATTTTGATTATTTTTTCTTTAGCATTTTATGCTTGGGGAGAACCGGTATGGATATTTCTTTTAATATTTAGTTCTTTGGTAGATTACGGACATGGACTATTTATTGAAAAGCATAGAGGAACTAAGTTAGCTAAAATAGGTTTATTATCATCTATATGTATTAATTTAGGATTATTAATTACTTTTAAATATAGTGCATTTTTATATGAAAATTTAAATACTATATTTAATTTATCGTTAGAAATACCTAAATTTTCATTGCCTATAGGAATTTCTTTTTACACATTTCAAACTTTATCATACACAGTAGATGTGTATAAGGGAGAAGTTAAAGCACAGAAAAACTTTTCAAAGTTTTTAATGTATGTATCTCTGTACCACCAATTAGTTGCAGGACCAATAGTTAGATACTCAGATGTAGAAGAAGAAATTGAAAGTAGAGTTACTACTATAGAAAATTTTAGTAGTGGAATAAGTAGATTTACTATAGGACTTGCAAAGAAAGTATTAATTGCAAATGTAGCGGGGCAGTTTGTAACTCAATATATGAATTCAGATTTAACTAGTATAACTGTTCTTGAAGCTTGGTTTGGAATTGCAATGTTTACTATACAAATATATTTTGACTTCTCTGGATACTCAGATATGGCGATAGGGCTTGGGAAGATGTTTGGATTTACATACATGGAGAATTTCAACTATCCGTATATATCAAAATCTGCAACTGAATTTTGGAGAAGATGGCATATATCATTAGGGAGTTTTTTTAGAGACTATGTATATATACCATTAGGTGGAAATAGAAAAAACATGATATTTAATTTATTCGTTGTATGGTTTTTAACTGGTATATGGCATGGAGCGAGTTGGAACTTTATACTTTGGGGTCTTTATTTTGGGATATTAGTATATTTAGAAAAAAAGATTTTATTTAGAGTTTTAAACAAAATACCAAAAATATTTTCACATATATATCTGATTGTTGCACTTTTAGTTGGATGGACTTTATTTTACTTTACAGATGTAAATAGAGCTTTTGAATATATAAAGATATTATTTGGATTTACAAATAATGAGTTTACAAATAATGAACTAAAGTTAGTTTTTATAAACAATATATATTGGATTTTAATAGCTATAGTTGCTAGTACTCCTATATATCCATATCTGAAACAATATATAGGACAAAGTAGAATAAAACCATTTGGACAAGTTGTAGAAGTTTTATTAAATGTAGCTATAATGATTTGTTGCACTTCAATGTTAATAGCAAGCAGCTACAATCCATTTTTATATTTTAGGTTTTAGGAGGACTTATGAGCCGTAAATTAAAAAGACAAGAGAAACGAAAAAATGAATTAAGCAAAATATTAAGTAAAATAAATATATTTATATTTGTGGCAACCTTGATAATATTTTCTGCTTTATCAGTAATTATGCCAAAAAAAACAGTATCAGAGATAGAAAAGAGAGAATTAGCAAAATTTCCTAAGTATACAAAAGAATCACTATTCTCTGGAGAGTACTTTAAAGGAATTGAAAACTTTTATAATGATACATTTCCATTTAGAGATAAATTTTTACAGATATCTTCTCACATAAATGAATCAAAGGGAATAAGACAAGGTGACGATGAAATAAAATTATATAAATAGAGAGGTAATAAAATGAATAAAAAAATAAAACCATCAACAAGAAAAATATTAGCAATGTGTTTAGTTCTTATTATTGGGAGTCAAGTTGTAGCTTGTTCAAATAAAGATGCAATAAGCTCTAAAGGCTCAGATACTAATTCTGAGCAAAAAGTAGATACATCCCAAAATAATAAAACTGACAATAATGCAACTGCTGAAAAATCAGGATCAGTTATTACTATAGGAGATAAGGCCTTTGAAATTTTTAATGAAAACAAAGCTGGAGAAAAAGAATATTCTGAAATTATATCTGAACATAAAAAAGCACTAGGAAAAGATGTACAAGTTTATAATATGGTAGTTCCAACACATGTTGAATTTGGACTTCCTGAAAAATATAAAGATATGTCAAAATCAGAGAAAGATTCTATAGATACTATATATAAAAATATGGACAAAGATGTAAAAACTGTAGATGCTTATAATAATTTGAAAAAACATAAAGATGAATATATATATTTTAACACTGATCATCATTGGACTTCATTAGGTGCATATTATGCATATCAATCATTTGCAAAAGAAGCAGGATTTAAACCTGTAGATATATCAACGTATGATAAATATACTAAAGAAGGATTTTTAGGAACGCTATATGCACAAACACAAGATAGTAAGATTAAAAACAATCCAGATAAAGTGGATTATTATAAAATTCCTTGTGATTATAGTGTTTATAGATATGAAAAAGAAAATCCTAAAAAGCCACTTAAAACGACTTTATATGCAGATTATGCCAAAGGGTCTAATGCTTATTCAGTTTTCTTGCATGGAGATTTCCCAAGAATAGATATAAAAAATAAAGATGCTAAAAATAATAAAAAATTGGTTGTAGTAAAAGAATCTTATGGAAATGCTTTTATTCCGTTTTTAATACCTCACTATAAAGAGGTAATAGTTATAGACTCAAGACACTATAAGGACAGTTTAGAAAAATTAGTAAAAGAAAATAATGCAAATGAAGTTTTATTTATAAATAATGCCTTTGCGGCAAACACACAAAAAATAGTTAATACTATAAAAGATTTAAATAAATAATAAAAAAGGAATGCATTAATGCATTCCTTTTTTATTATTTATTATATACTAACGCATATAAATTATTAGTATAGTATTTATTGAAAAAGTAGGAGGGATGTTGTGATAAATAAAAATTTAGAAGAATGTGCGAAAGTAAGAAAATCTATTATGATACCTATGACGCTAATATTCTTTTTTGTTATTACAATAGGGGTTATTAAACCAAATATTTTGTATAACATTGAAAATAATATAGTAACATGGGCTACAAAAAGCTTTGGATGGTTATTTCAATTATCTGCTGTATTTTTTTTGATTATATGTTTGTGGATAATGTTTTCAAAATATGGATCTATAAAATTAGGGGGAAAGGATGCACAACCAACTATGAGTTATTGGAATTGGTTTTGCATATCATTAACGGCTGGTATAGGAACCGGTATATTATTTTGGGGAATAGCAGAGCCCATAACCCATTTTATGAATCCTCCAGAATCTATGGGTATACTTCCAGGAAGTGAGTCTGCAGCTATGTTTGCAATGAACACATCTTTTACACACTGGACGTTTTACCCGTATTCAATGTATGCAATATCAGGAGTATGTATAGCTTTTGCAATATATAATATGAAATTACCATGTAGAGTAAGTTCTGTACTATACCCATTATTCAACAAAAAGGTAAATTATAAATTAGAGTCTTTAATTGATAATATATGTTTGTTTGCTATGGCAGGTGGAGTAGCTGCTATATTGGGAGTTGGAACTATGCAAATTAGTAAAGGATTAAATATAATACTTGGAGTTCCTAATAATAAATTTACGTGGATTATTATTGTGACGATAATAGTTATAACATATATAATATCTAGCATAACTGGAATAGATAAAGGAATCAAATGGATATCAGATAAAAATACAAAGTTATTTATAGGACTTATGGTTTTTATATTTGTATTAGGACCGACATCATTTATATTATCTCTAGGGACACAAGCTTTAGGCAATTTTGCAAGTAATTTCTTGCAAATATCAACTTACTTAAGTCCTATTGATGGATCTGATTGGCCTAGATGGTGGCCTATATATTACTGGG
This sequence comes from Paraclostridium bifermentans, assembly GCF_019916025.1. Lineage (NCBI taxonomy): Bacteria > Bacillati > Bacillota > Clostridia > Peptostreptococcales > Peptostreptococcaceae > Paraclostridium > Paraclostridium bifermentans. Next base: position 1,479,021 of record NZ_CP079737.1, read on the forward strand.
CTATATGGTTAGCATACGCACCTTTAAATGGAATGTTTTTTGCAATGATAAGTAAAGGAAGAACTATACGAGAATTTATGGTAATGAATTTAATAATACCAGCATTATTTGGTATGATATGGTTTATTATATTTGGAGGAGCGGCTATACACCAAGAGCTTTCATATGGAGATTTATGGTCATCCATACAAAGTTCAGGAATGGAAGTATCACTATTCGCTTTCTTAACAAAATATCCTTTTGTAAAGATATTATCTATATTTTTTATATTGGCTATATTTATTTCTATAGTTACAATGTGCGATTCTGTTACAACAACTATAACAAAACTATCAATAAAATCAGATAAGAATGAAAAAACTAAGACTTCCTACAAAATAAATATATTTTGGGGAGTATTAATGGCTTCTATGGCTATTGTAAACCTAATTTGTGCAGGAGGTAAAATTAGTGGTATAGATGCAACTAAACAAATCGCAACTGTTGCAGGTTTTCCAATATTATTTTTTATGATAGCACTAGCATTTTGCCTAGTAAAAATGTTAGTTAATCATAAGTTATATGATAAGACTGATGAATATGAGCCTGAATCTTATGTTTTAAAAACTACCAAGTATGAAGGTGAAGATATAAATAAAACAGAAGTAGATGCAATGTCGTGTGGACTTTCACGTAATCATTCGATTAGAGATAATAATAAAAGTGAGTAGTGTAAATAGTAAAAATGCGGTATGAAAAATTATACCGCATTTTTAAATATGATTATTTATTTTCTTTACGTAGTTTTGAAAATTCAGCTACAGCTGTAAATAAAACATCAGTAGATGAATTTATAGCTGTTTCACAGGAATCTTGAATTACGCCAACTATAAATCCAACTCCTACGACTTGCATTGCGATATCATTTGGGATACCAAATAAACTACATGCAAGAGGTACAAGTAAAAGTGATCCACCAGCTACCCCAGAAGCCCCACAAGCACTTATCGCAGATAATAAGCTAAGTAATAGAGCCATAATAATATTTACTTCTATTCCAAGAGTATGAACGGCTGCAAGTGTTAGTATAGAAATTGTAATTGCAGCACCACCCATATTAATAGTAGCTCCAAGAGGTATAGAAACTGAATAAGTATCTTTATCTAAATTTAAATCTTTACATAATTGCATATTAACAGGTATATTCGCAGCTGAGCTACGAGTGAAAAACGCTGTAAGTCCACTGTTTTTTAAACATTTAAAAACAAGTGGATAAGGGTTTTTACGAATTCCAATAAAAGCTATAAGTGGATTTACTACAAGTGCTATAAAAAGCATACAACCTACTAATAACATAATTAACTGTCCATAGCTAAGCAAGGACTCTATTCCTTGAGTAGATATACTATCAAACACTAGCCCCATAATTCCAAGAGGAGCAAAATTAATTATCCATTTTACTACTTGAGATAGTGCATCAGAGACATTTGAAATCATTGTTTTAGTAGATGAAGAAGCGTTTTTAAGTGCAATCCCTATAATTAAAGCCCAGGATAAAATACCTATATAATTAGCATTGTAAAGTGCCATTACAGGATTATCAACAACGTTCATAAGGAGTGCTTTTAAAACCTCTACAACTCCACCGGGAGGAGCCATCTTACTAACGCCAGAACTAAGAGTTAATGTTATAGGGAATAAAAAACTTGCGATAACAGCAACCAACCCTGCTAAAAATGTACCTAAAAGATAAAGAAATATTATTGATTTCATATTAGTTTGCTGACCTTGCTTGTGTTGACAAATAGCGGATATGACTAAAAAAAATACAAGAATCGGAGCGACTGATTTTAGAGCTCCAACGAATAATGATCCGAAAATAACTATTGGCTTAGCTACATTAGGTATAGTTAATGCTAGTAATATACCTATAATCAAACCAACTAAAATCCTTTTAACCAAACTAATTTTGTTCCACTTATTAAGAAAATTTACCATCGTACCTCCTATTTTAAAAATTTATTTTGATGATTAATAATAATTAAGTTAGTTCTAATTAATATTATTAAAAAAATATGGAGCATATGTTTGAATTTTAAGAAAATTAAAAAAACAATAAACAAGTGTGTGTATTATGATAAACTATATACATATAAAATAGAATAATGGTTTATAGGGGAGAGGGATGAAGTTATGCTAGAAATTACGATAAACAATAAAGTAGATTTATTAATACAAAATAATGAAAAAATAAAAGAAGTAAAAGGTTCTTGGCAAATGGGGATGATGCAACAAAGTTGTATATTATCATCTACAATAAAAAATGAGTATATAGTGCCGTCTAAAGTTGAAGAGAGTATAGAAGTAATTAAAAATAACACAGGGATATTTTCAAATTTTAGAGGTCATAGTTTATTTTATCTATCAAACTTATTATCAAATAAAGAAAATAAAGAAGAGTCATTTAATTCAATATTAAATACTTATAATAAGTTAAAAGAAAATAAATTTTTCAATGACACATATCTACCATTTACAGCTATTATAATAGATCAAAATAAAAATAAGGTAGATATAGATACAGCTATTTATAGAACTAAATACGTATATGACTTTATGAAAAATAATCATCCATTTTTGACATCAAGTGACGATTATTGTAGGGCAGCACTTATAGCTATAAACTCAAAAAACTTAGATAGTGATTTAGAATATATGGAAAATTGCTATAAAGTTCTTAACTCAAAAGGATTCTACAAATCCAATAATCTTCAATCACTTTCACATGTAATGGTTTTTGATAAAAATAAAAACGAAGAAAGTTTAAATAAAGTATTAAGAATAAAAAAACTTTTAGAAAATAATAATTGCAAAATAGATGGATATGGATATCCACTAATAGGAGCTATATCATTATTAGAATGTGACGAAGAAGTTTTAGCTAAACAGATAAAAGAGGTATCAGATAAGTTAAAAGATGTGAAAGGTTTTGGAAATTGGTCACTAGGTAAGAACAATAGGAATATAATAAGTGCTGCTATTGTCGCTTCTGCATATGCTGATTGTTTCAAAGAAGAAGGTAATTTAGACACAATAACAAATAATATATTTTTAGAAATAATTATAGCTATTGAAATTGCTATTATGGTAGCTATGATAGCTGCAGTGAGTGCAGCTTCATCTGCAAACTAAAATTAATTTAGGGGGAAATATGAAGTTAAATTTATTGGGAATAGATGATCAAATGCAAAAAGAAGTTTTTCAAATTAAACGAGTTTTAGATATAGATTTTGATATAAGTGGAGAAACAGTATATGTATATAAGCTCAATGAAGAAGATGAATTAGATATCGAAGTGGAAAGAGGTATTATAAAATATAAAAATAAACATCATTTATTTAGGGCAATAAGTTTGTATGCACAAAATGAAGGGGATGAAAAATTAAGAATAAAAGAAAAGCAAAAAATTAAATACATAGGACCTATGATAGATGTATCAAGAAACTGCGTTTATAAAGTTGATAAATTAAAAGATATAATAGTATCCTTATCAATACTAGGTTTTAACCAAATGATGTTATACACAGAAGATACATATGAAATAGAAAACTTACCGTATTTTGGATATTTGAGAGGAAAGTATTCTTCTTATGAGTTAAAAGAAATAGATGATTTTGCAGATAGTTTAGGTATTGAAGTTATACCATGCATACAGACACTAGCTCATTTAAAACAAACTTTAAAATGGGAATATGCAAAAGATATAAAGGACACAGCGGATGTATTACTTGTAGGGAATAAAAATACATATGATTTTATAGAAACTATGATAAAATCTTTAAGAAAATGCTTTAAAAGCAATAAAATACATATAGGAATGGACGAAGCATTTGATTTAGGTAGAGGTAGATACTTAGATAAAAATGGATATACTCACCACTATAAGATTATGACAGAACATTTGGAAGAAGTTTGTAGAATATGTGGTTTTTATGAATTTAAACCTATGATGTGGGATGACATGTTTTTCAGAACTGGATCACCAAATGGATTTTATTATGATCAAGATGCTGTTATAAGTGAAGAAGTAGTTAATTCTATACCTGAAAACTTGTCATTGGTATACTGGGACTACTATCACAAAGAATCTGATATATACAGAAAATTTTTTGAAATAAGAAAAGTATTTGATAAAAGGGTAATTTTTGCAGGTGGTATATGGAAATGGTCAGGAATAGTACCATGCTATGATCAAACTTTTAAATCTATGAATGAAGCGATGATAGTTTGTAAAGAAAAAGGAATAGATGAAGTAATCATAACCGCATGGGGAGATGATGGAGATGAAACTCCTATTGATACGATTTTACCAGGATTAATATTATTTTCTCAACATACGTATTCAGACAAAGTAAATATGAAGTGTATAAGTGAAAGATGTAAGTTTATTACTAAATTAAATCTAGAAAATTTCTTTGAGCTTCAGAATCTTGATAAGATAGAAGACGGAGATAGTGAAAATTTAAGATTTGTTAATCCTTCGAAATATTTATTATACCAGGATATTTTATTGGGGGCATTTGATAAACATATAGAGAAACTAGTAAAGGATAAAGGTACAAAATTTTTAGAACTCCATTATAGCAATTTGTCCGAAAAGCTATTAGAAATAGCTGATAAAAATGAAGTATATTATGATATGTACAAATTGTATTCAGACTTAGCTAAAGTTTTATCTATAAAGTCTACGATTGGATTAAAAATAAGAACTTTTTATAAAAATAAAGATAGATATAATTTAAAACAAATTTGTGAACTAGAGTTGAAAAATTTACTAATTAAAATTGATAATCTTCAAAATTCTTTTAGAAAACTTTGGTATAAAGAGTGCAAAGGGCAAGGATTTGAAGTAATAGATATAAGACTTGGAGGAGTAAAATCTAGGGTTGTATCAACATTATATAGGTTAGAAAGTTACATAAGAGAAGATATAGATATAATTGAAGAATTAGAAGAGGATCTACTTATGTATAATTGCGTTAACGCTGAAAAATCAAATCAGATAAATTTAAATAGATATAAAGATATAGCAACACAAAATATTATTAGCTGGTAGAATGTAAAAGGTGATACTTTTTTAGTAAAATAAGTATCACCTTTAATTAAGTTTAGTTAAAACCATATTTTGAGATATAAGTTTCTAAGTATCTATTAACTACGAATACTTGAGAGGCCTTATATCCAGACTTATAGAGTTCTTCCATAGTCTCTTTTGGAAGATTAAAGTCTGTTGCAGAAACATTTAATGTAGGAATATTTATTATTCTCAAGGAGTCTTTTTCTTTAAAATAGACATCTTCATTTGTATATAGTGAAGTTTTTACAATGTCTAGTAAGTAATGAATTGGATTTTTAGACTCATGAATTTCTTGATTTGTATCTTCAGATAAGTTAAGACCAATTGTTGGATACTTAGAATTACAGTTTGTATCGAATATCCATATAGGAAAATTACTAAGCAATCCTCCATCTACTACAAAGCATGATTTATTATCATACTTTAATTCAACTGGATAAAAGTAAAGGGGTATGCTTACGCTCATTCTAACGGCTTTAGATATTTCAAACTCCATAGGATCTAAACCGTAGTCAACTAAATCATCAGGTAAAACTAGTAACTTTTTTCTAGTTACATCTGAAGCAATCATTTTAAGTTTACTTTCTCCGTTAACAGAAACATCTTTAAATTTGGTCTTTCCTTTTTGTTTAAATTTTTCATGTAAAAAATCTTCTAAGTATTTTCCTGAATAAATCCCTTTATGAAAGGTAACACTTAATAAATCTCCTGCAAAGGGAATAAATTGAAAAATATTTTTGTCTTTAAACTTGGGATAATCTATATCATATAAAATTTCTTCGATTTCAGATGATGTATATCCAACAGACAATAATGAAGCAACTAAAGCTCCAGCTGAAGTACCAGCTAATCTATCCCACTCATAACCGCTATCTTCTAGACATGCTATAGCACCAACTAATGCTATACCTTTCATTCCTCCACCTTTACATACTAAATTTGCTTTCATATATAAACACACCACCGCAATTAAAATTTAATACTTTATATAATATGAAAAGTAATAAAAAAAGTTAAAAGCAGATAAAATAGTTCTTATGTTGTTGCAGGATTGTATTTAATGTGATATTATTATATTAGATAAATTAAATATCGCGGGATGGAGCAGTTGGCAGCTCGTTGGGCTCATAACCCAAAGGTCGCAGGTTCGAGTCCTGCTCCCGCAACCAATTATAAGTAATTTCAAACTCTTATATCACTAGGTATAAGAGTTTTTTTAATATACAAAAAAGAATGCGGAGGACAAGATGGTAAGAAAACAGAATATGGAGCAAGGTTTAAAATACAATAAGATACAAAAACTGAATAAAAATTTTATGTATCAAGATTTAAAGAGAAGTAATTGTTACAATAGTGATTTTTCAGGGTCTAATTTTGATTTTACAAGTTTAAGAGGAGCTCATTTCAAATCTTGTAATTTTTATGGATGCACATTTAAAAATGCAGAGTTAATTGGGAGTAACCTAAAAAAGAGTAAGTTAAAAAAAGCTAAATTTGAAAATACTGTGTTTGATTCAGTAAATTTAGAAGGTGTAGACTTTTCAGGAGCTCAATTTAAAAATACTATATTTTTATCTACAGATTTAAGCAAAGCTGTAAATATCAAATTTAACTCATCAGATGTTAAGATATTTGATGAAATGCCTAAATTAGATGTAAGTGAGAAACTTGAAGACTCAATAAAATTAGCTATGCAAAATGAGTTCGTAAAAAAATCTAGAACATTAGATACAAAAGATGGTGAAATAAATAGTATAAGCATAATGATTCTTTTAGAAAACTTTAAAGAAAAACAATTAATTGATGGGCTATTACTAATATCAGAAAAAATGGACAAGGAATTTTGGACATTAAGCTATATAATAAAAACTTTGCAAACATATAAAGATCAAGGTCTTTTATAATAAATAAAATTGTATTAAATTACACTAAGGAGAATACATGATAAAAAGAGAATTTGAAATAAATGATATTGCTTGTATAGCAAAAAATAGAAGACTTAAAGCTCATATTGATGGAAGTGAAACAAACACTAAAACTATATCTTTAAAGTCGGGGGATAAAGTTAAGATACTGGACTATTATGAGGTTGAAAAATATGGATATTCATATGAAGCGGAATTTAAGAAAGATGGAACTGTGTATATTATAAGAAAGCATTTAAGCCAATCTGACTTAAAACCTAAAAGTCAATTATAAAAAAACATAAGTTTTTATTAAATAATTTGCCAGAATAAAAGAGGTTACCTGATAAAGGGAATCTCTTTTTTCTTTATATTAAAAATTTAACATTTACTCTAAGTTTTTAATATATATAGCCGTATATATATAATAGAGGAGGGCGGTATATTATGATAAGGCACAAGAATATAAAAAACATAGTTGCATGTTTTACTATCGTTATAGGTATTGGTTTTAATACACTTACAAGTTTTGCACAAAGTTCAAATAGTGAGGATATAGATAACGGTATAGCAAATTTAAGTTATAATAAAAATGAAGTATTAGCTAGTAATGGGGACAGTATTGAAAATGTAACTCCAAGAGAAGGATTTAAGACCAATAATAAATTTATTGTAGTTGAAAGAAATAAAAAAACATTAACAACATCTCCAGTAGATATATCTATTATAGATTCTGTAACAGATCGTACATATCCAGGAGCTCTGCAACTTGCAGATGATTCTTTTGTAGAAAATAGACCTAATATTTTAATGTGTAAGAGAAAGCCTATTGATATAAGCATTGATTTACCTGGAATGAAAAAAGAAAATACTACTACTGTTCAAAATCCAACATATTCAAATGTATCAGGGGCCGTTGATGAATTAGTATCTAATTGGAGTGATAAAAACTCTCAGACACATACATTACCTGCTAGAACACAATATACAGAATCTATGGTATATAGCAAATCTCAAATTTCTAATGCACTTAATATTAACGCAAAGTTGCTTGATAATTCACTTGGAATAGATTTCAATGCGATATCAAATGGAGAAAAGAAGGTTATGATTGCAGCATATAAACAAATATTTTACACTGTAAGTGCACAGCTTCCAAACAATCCTTCTGAATTATTTGACGATAATGTAACTTTTAAAGAATTAGTTAGAAAAGGTGTAAGTAATGAAACTCCACCACTTATGGTGTCTAATGTAGCTTATGGTAGAACTATATATGTAAAACTAGAAACTACATCTAAAAGTAAAGATGTTCAATCTGCTTTTAAAGCATTGATAAAAAATAATAATGTGAGCAACAGTTCTCAATATCAAGATATATATGATAATAGTTCATTTACAGCTGTTGTTTTAGGTGGAGATGCACAAGAACATAATAAAATAATAAGTAAAGATTTTGATGAAATAAGAAATGTTATAAAAAATAATGCTACTTTTAGCTTGAAAAATCCTGCATATCCAATTTCATATACAAGTACTTTCTTAAAAGATAACTCAATTGCTGCAGTACACAATAAGACAGATTATATAGAAACTACAAGCACTGAATACTCTAAAGGAAAAATTAATTTAGATCACAGTGGAGCATATGTTGCTCAATTTGATGTATCTTGGGATGAAGTATCTTACGATGAAAATGGGAATGAAGTTTTAACTCATAAAATATGGAATGGAAGCAACAATGATAGAACTGCTCATTTTTCAACAGTAATACCATTAGAAGCTAATTCTAAAAATATAAACATTTTAGCTAGAGAATGTACTGGACTAGCTTGGGAATGGTGGAGAACTGTTATAGATGAACATAATGTTCCTCTATCTAAGAATATAAATGTATCTATTTGGGGAACTACGCTTAGTCCAAGAACTAGTATTGAATTTAATTAAAATATGAACAAAAGCCATTATAGTTGATAAAACTAAATGGCTTTTTATATTATTTTAAATAATAAACATCGCAACTATAGTGGTTACAGCTAAACCTGTCACAACTGGAATTAAATTTCTTTTTGCAAGTTCTAAAGGGCTTACACCACATATAGCAGCAGCAGAAACTACTGCCCAAGGCACTAAACATCCTCCTCCAGTCCAGATAGCTCCAATTTGGCCAAGTGCTGCTAAGGTGCTTACATTAGCATTTATAGCTGTACCAAACACAGAGGCTGTTGAGCCAGCTAAAGCCATACCTGAAAAACCAGATCCATCAAGCCCTGTTATAAATCCTACAATAGTTTCCATAGAACATACAATATATTTATTTAGAGGAACTATTTGAGATAAATATATGCCTGTATCAGAAAGCAATCCTTGAGACCCTACTGGCAAAACATCACCTAATAACTGAGTTAATGGAGATACTTCTCCCATGTAAAAAAATGCTCCTATAGGAATAATAACTGCAAATATTTTTATACCAAACAAAAATCCATCGGTAATGTTATCACATATTTGCTCAAGACTTTTTTTACCATAGTTAATTATATTAATTATAATTAATAAAAATATAGCAGTTCCTCCGAGTAATGCAGTTGCATCTCCTCCTTTTAAATCACAGGCGAACATAGCTACAACATCTAATAAAAATAAAATTAAAACCAGAAATGTTGCAATCTTAGCTTTTATATTAAACTGTTTTATCGAAACCTCTTTAACGTTGTTTAACTCATCTTTAAACAATCCATTTTTTATATCTCTTTTTAACATATAAAATGCCACACCAATCGTAACTATAGCCATAACCCAAAATAAAACCATACCATTATTGATGACATCAGAAACTTCTACACCTGCCGCTCCTGAGGTTATACTAGGTGCGCCTTGAATTATAAAATCTGTTGAAAGTGCCAAACCGTGTCCAAATAAATTTAATGATACAGCTACACCAATAGCTGGAAGACCGGACCTTATAGCTATTGGAAGAAATATTGCTCCAACTAGAGCTACTGCAGGACTAGGCCAAAAAAACCAAGATAAAAGTAACATCGTAAATCCTATAATAAAAAAAGCTGTAGTTTCATTTTTGATTACTTTTGAAAAAGGTTTAATCATATATTCTATAGCATAATTACTTTCTAATGATTTTGATAGTGCTACCATAATAGAAATAATCATTATTACAGGTCCTAATTCTACTAGTGATATAATCAATCCATTAAATACTGCACCTATAGATGATGCTATATTATTTGTGTAAAATAATGCTAAGAAAAAAACTCCTAGTATACAAGGTACTATTGTATCCTTTTTCATCATCATAGCAATTAGTATTATTACGATGAAAAAAATATAAATATAGTGGGCTCCACTTAATACCATAGGACTATCCCCCTTCTATGTGATAGTCCATTATATGAAGAGTTTTTTATCTTAGTTACTCTTGAATTTTAAAAATACTTTTTATTTGTTTTTATTATCTACCCAGTCTACAGTTTGGCTTCCTAAAAGTTTATCATAAAAGAAATTAGCTGAAGCATCATATATATCTGAGTCTTTATAATTATCTAAAATAAAATTTAGTTCTTCTAAAGCTAAATAATAATAGTTTGCAGCTATTATTAGTGATGTTGCACTTCTTGTTTCTAAATTATCGTTTTTAATACCTTTAGAGTATGTTAAAAGACTATTTCTAATAGTTTTCAATTTTTCCATAGTAAAGTTAATGTCTTTTTGTATGTTAGATTCCATGTCTTTATTTTCAGACAAGTTTGTAAAAATAGCTTTACCTAGAATATAAATATCATTATCTAAAGTTCTTAAATTTTTTATATACTCAGATAAAGTTGTGCTTATAGTGTTATAACTAACATTTGTAGTATTTGTATTTGCACTTGATACAGAAAAACAATTTATCGAAGTATACATTATTAAGGTTAACATAATTGCAACTGTATATTTTTTTTTCAATATGAATTCCTCCTATTATAAAAAGTTTATTATTATAATTCCTAAATAAATATTTAATATACCATTTAGAATTAAATATAAAAAACAGCATATAAAATTAAATATATATACAAATATACAAAAAAATAGGTAAAATATTGAAATTTAATAGAAGATTATATAAAATTAAATTATAAAAAGTAAATCGGGGGATAAAATGTCAAATTATATATATAGAAAGATGATAGAAGATAGCCCTATAGCATACTTACATATAGAAATTATAAGAGATGAAAATAAAAAATATATAGGGATGAAAATAAAAGATACGAATAAAGCTTATGAGCGATTTTTTGGTAGTGCAAGTGACAAAAAAAGCACTGATTATGTAAAAAATACAATGTCAAAAAAAGAAAGAGAAGAGTGGGAATATATTTTCGATAAATCAAAGAAAAATGAAAAATATATAAAAGAGATTTATGTAAAAAGAATTAACTCATATTTTAATGTAGATGTATATGGGACGGAAAGTGATGAATACCACATTAGATTCACTAAAATTAGTAAACAACATATGAATTTATCATCAACTTTAAAAAATTCACCTTTTGTAGCATGGATAAAAAATAGAAATGGTGTATATGTGGATGTAAACAAGAAATTTTTACAGTTCTTTAATAAAACTTACGATGAAGTTATAGGACATACTGATTATGAATTATTTCCAAAAGATAGTGCAGACGAATTTGTAAGAAAAGATAATATGATTATTAAATACAATAAATTAGAGGTTTTTGAAGAGTTTATAAATACAGGTAATAATAAGAATATGTACCTTCAAACTGCTAAATGGCCTTATACTGAAGAAAATAACAGTTTACTATTAGGAACAATAGGTATATCAATTGAGATAACAAATAAAATAGAATTATTAAAGAATATAGAAAAAAACGAGAAAACTTTTTTTGAAATAGCGAATAATATTGAAGAAGTAATTGTAATTGCTGATGAAAAAAAGGCTTATTATATAAGTCCGTCTTTTGAGCGTGTGTTTGGAACTAAATCTGAAAAGCTATATGATGATATAAATGTTTGGAAAGAAAACTGGGAGAGTTTTGAATCACAAGGAGATGAAAAGTATGATTATAACTATAAAAATCCAATGTTAATGACTTTTAGAGGAATTAACAAAAACAAAGAGGAAAAATGGTTTTGGGTTAGAATTGTATCTTTATTAGATGAGAACGGAAATGTAATGAAAAAAATATGTGTAATAAGTGATATAACTCAAGCTAAAAAAGGGGAGTTAGAAGTTGAAAAATTGAGAATGGACTTTTTAGCTAACATATCACATGAACTTAGGACACCTATAAACTTAATTTTGAGTTCTTTACAAGTTTTAAATTTAAAAATGAACTTACTAGATGAAGATTTATTTGAGTATTTTAGAAGATATCTGAATATAGTAGACCAAAATGGTAAGAGATTACTAAAATTGGTAAACAATTTAATTGATACTACTAGGTTAGAGTCGGGATGTTTTAGCTATAATCCTAAAAATAAAGACATTATTAGTTATGTGGAAAACATATGTTTATCTGTATCTGAATTTGTAAAAAGTAATAATTTATCTATAATATTTGATACAGATGTAGAAGAAAAAATTATTGCATTTGACCCTGATAATATGGAAAGGATAATTTTGAATTTAATTTCTAATGCTATAAAATTCAATAAACCTGGTGGGATAATTGAAGTTTTTATAAGTTGTAAAGATAATATAGAAATTAGTGTGAAAGATTCAGGCATAGGGATTCCAGAAGATAAGATAGATAAGATATTTGAAAGATTTGAACAGGTTAAAAACAATTCAAAAATACAAGGTAGTGGTATAGGTCTCAATCTAGTTAAATCTTTAGTGGAAATGAATAATGGTAGTATAAAGGTAAAAAGTGACTTAGAAAAAGGTAGTAGATTTTCTATAGTATTGCCAAATACATTAGTAAAAGATTGTTCAAAACATAGTTACGAAAATAGTGATTGTATTAACAACGAAAGTCAAATATCTGTAGAGTTTTCGGATATATGTATATGATGAAATGATGAAATAGTCTGTATATTTAATATATAGACTATTTTTTTATTTGTTATAATAAAACGTTAATTTACTTGTTAAATAATGGTATAATATACTCGTTGATGTTAAGATTTCTAACAAAGCTAAAATGAATGGAGGAGAATATGAGAGATTCAATAAAGATTTTTAAAAGAGATATGAAAAATCTAATTAAAAATCCAATAGCACTTATAATAGTTATAGGATTGTGCATCATACCATCTTTATATGCTTGGATAAATATTAAAGCATGTTGGAATCCTTATGAAAATACTAGCAATGTGCCAATTGCTATAGTTAATAATGATAAGGGAGCAACTTTAGATGGTAAACATCTAAATGTGGGAAATGATGTAATAACTGAGTTAAGAAAAAATAAAAGTATAGGATGGAAATTTGTAAATGAAAAAAAAGCTAATGCAGGAGTACTTGATGGAACTTATTATGCAATGATAGAGCTACCAAGTGACTTTACAAAAGATTTAACTAGTGTTACAAGTGGAAATCCAACTAAGCCAACTATAATATATAAAGTAGATACAAAATCTAACCCAGTTGCTGGTAAAATTACAGAAGTAGCTGAAGAAACACTTGTTAATCAAATTAATTCAAATTTCATTGCTACAGTAAATAAAACAGTATTTTCAGCTTTAAATATATATGGTAAAGATATTAATGAAAACAAGGACAAAATATTAAAATTAAAAAAAGCTATAATAGAGCTTGATGAGCATATGGATGCTGTTAATTTTGCACTTGAGAGTGTAAATGGAAATTCAGAAAATTTAGCTACATATTTAAAAGATATTCAAAGCACTTTACCACAAGTTACAACAGGTATTGATGCAGTTTCTGATTCTAATATGAATGCAAGTAAAAACTTAAGTAATATAAAAAATAATTTAAATGATTCATTAAATGGGGTTAAATCTACTTTAAATCAAATTAATAATCAAAATAATCAAATAAAAGACATAGTAAATAGATTGAACAATTCAAGTTCTGATTCTAAAGAAATAGTAAGTTCATCTATATCACAATTAGAAAGTCAGCTAAATAATAGTAAATCTCAAATTGATTCTGTTATTAATCTTTTAAATAAATTTAACGATGTAAGACCAAATGATAAGATAACAGCATTAATTGGGGATTTAAATAAAATAAAAGACTTACTTAATAAACAACAATCAAAATTAGATAATCTTAAAGGTCAATTAAATGGATCAGCGGATTCTATGAAAGATGCAATTGATTCAATAAATGAAACAGCTGGTGAATTATCAAATAGAACTAACAACTCTATAAATTCGTATGATTCACAAGTTAGACCTATTCTAAATAAAACTGCAGATAGCTTAATAACATCAACAAAAGATGCAGCCAATTTAGTTGATAGTTCTAAAGGGTTAGTTAAAGCAACTAATGAAATATTAGGATATGCATCAAAAGGAAGCGATTTAACAGCAGAGATGACAAAAGATTTACAGACGAAGTTAAATCAATTTAAAGATACTATACACTTATTAAGTACTGAACTTAAAAAAGTAAATGATAATGATCTAGATTCAATAATAGCTATACTACAAAGTAAGCCTCAAGTTATGGGAGATTATTTGTCAAATCCATTTAACTTAAAATCAGAGCCAATATATCCAATTGAAAATTATGGTTCAGGAATGGCTCCTATATATACAACATTAGCTTTATGGGTTGGAGGATTAGTACTAGCATCATTACTTACAACAGAAGCTGATGAGTTTGTTGGGTTAAGTATAAAGAAAAGATATATTGGTAAGATGATTACTTTTGTATTTTTTGCAATGATACAAGGATTTATAGTAGGGCTTGGAGACAAACTTGTATTAGGAGTTCAAACTGATAGTTTAGGGTTGCTTATATTTACTACAGTGTTATCTTCAGCTGTGTTTACAATAATACTATATACCCTAGTATCATTATTTGGAAATATAGGAAAAGCGATAGGGATAATATTAATGGTTATTCAAATAGCAGGTTCTGGGGGAACATATCCTATCCAGGTAGACCCTTTAATATTTAGAATTCTTCAACCATTTTTCCCATTTACATATACATTAAGCAATTTAAGAGAGGCTATAGCTGGTCCACTTTTAAGTACTATTATGTTTAATACATTCGTACTTATATTTATGGCAGGTATTACTATAATGATAGGGTATTTCTTAAAAGAAAGACTCAATGAATCTGTTAGAAAGTTTGAAAAAGGATTCAAAGAATCTGGATTATCAGAGTAATTTTATAGAGGTGAGGAAATGAAAAAAGTTTTTAAAATATATTTAAGAGATTTAAAGCACATAACAAGTATTCCAGCAGCCTTTATAATAATAGCCGGGCTTTGTTTAATACCTTCACTATATGCATGGGTAAATATACAAGCATGCTGGAATCCATATATAAATACAGGGAATATACCTGTAGCCGTAGTCAATAAAGATGAAGGTGCATCAGTTAATGGAAAGATTATAAATGTTGGAGATGAAATTGTTGAAAACCTTAAAAAAGACCATAACATAGGTTGGGAGTTTACAGAAGAGTGGCAAGGAAATTATCAGTTAAATGAGGGTAAATATTATGCTTTAATTGAAATACCGAGCGACTTTTCAAAAGATTTAGCATCTCTTTCAACTAAAAACCCACAAAAGCCAAATATAATATATAAGGCTAATGAAAAAGTAAATGCAATAGCTACAAAAATTACAGATGTTGCTAAAGATAAGTTGGTGGAAGAGGTTAAATCTAACTTTGTAGATACTGTAAATAAAGAAGCATTTAGTTTCCTTACATCACTTGGTGTTAAGTTAGAAGACAATAAACCTCAAATAATTGAGTTAAAAGAAACATTAGATAGTACAGCAAGTAATTTGAAAAAAATTGATAGTTATGTAAAAGAAGCTAGTACACATGCTAATAATTTAAAAAAATATTTAAAAGATACTAAAGGGAATCTTCCTTTAATTACAAAAGAAGTAAATGATTTAAAATCAGTTATAAATAATGGTAAAGATTTGGTTTTAGTTACTCAAAATAATAACAATAATGCTTCTCAAAATTTAAGTAGTAGCATGAGCGCGATAAATAGTATGAATAGCAACTTACAAAATCAAATTAATAATTTAAAAGATTTAAATAATGATGGATCTACTGAAGATTTGGAAAAAGCTATAGAATCAATACTAAATACAATATCATCTATGCAAGGAAATCTTGATAGTCTTATATCAAGCCTTGAAAAAATAGGTAATGATAAAGTTGATAATGTAATAAGTTCTCTTAAAAAGTTAAGTAGTATGCTTGATTCAGAAAGTGAAAAACTTGAAAGTATAAAATCATTAATTAGCAACAACGAAGGAAAAGAAAAAATAAATGAACAACTAGATTCTTTATTAGATTTATCTAATGCATTTAATAGCAAGCTAAATTTAATAAGTGGAACATTTAATTCAGATATATCAGGTGTTTTAAATAGTGTAGGGAACTCTATGATTTCTAGTTCAAGTGATATGAATAATGTACTAGACAGTATAAATGTTTTAGTACCTCAGTTAAATGCACTATCTAACTTTGGAATATCAAGTAGCAACTTAGCTATAAAACAATCTGAAAACATAGCTAAACAATTAGATAAATTTGAAAAAGATTTAGATGTATTAATTGAAAAAACTAATATATTAACAGATGAAAATTTAGATAAGTTAATTTCAACACTTGATAAAAATTCGAAAGAAATAGCTTCATTTATAGCATCTCCAGTTAATGTTAAAACAGAAGAACTTTACAAGGCTGGAATATTTGGAGTTGCATTAATGCCTTTTTATTCAGTTCTTGCAATATGGGTAGGAGCACTTTTAGCTACATCGTTGCTTACTACAGAATGTGAAGAATTAGAAGGAGAACGCACAAACCTAGTTCAAAAGCATTTTGGAAAGATGCTTACATTTATGACTGTATCGCTTATACAATCATTGATAATAGCAATAGGGGATATATTTATATTCCAAGCGCCTGTAAGTGTACCTTTATTATTTTTATTTACAATAGTATCGTCAATTTTATTTACAACAATGATATTTACTCTAGTATCATTATTTGGTAATATTGGTAAGGCTATTGCAATAGTAATAATGGTATTTCAAATTGCAGGGTCTGGTGGTATATACCCAATACAAACAAATCCTAAAATATTTGAAGTATTACAGCCGTTTTGGCCATTTACTTACGCTATAGATGGATTTAGAGAAGCTATAGCAGGTCCTAGTATGGATGCGGTTTATCATGACTTAATAATGTTAGCTTTATTCTTTATAATATTCTTAGCACTAGTTGTATTTAAGAAGACATTCCACAATGCTACAGAATTTGTAAATGAGAAATTTAAAGAATCAGGATTATAAAACAAAGAGGCACCTATTTTAGGTGCCTTTTTTAATTAAAATAGTTCGGGTTACTTTAAAGTTACTTATTACAAACTAATTATTAAATTGATATAATTATTAAAGATATAAATTATGGTAAATTAAGAAAAAATAGGAGGTACAATGGATAAATTTAATTTAATAGTGGTTTTTATAGAAGGCATGATATCGTTTTTTTCTCCGTGTATATTGCCAATACTACCTATTTATTTAAGTATGTTATCAAATAGTAGTATAGATAGCTTAAAAAACGATAAAAAAACATTTATACATAGTTCACTTTTTAAAAATACTATATTTTTTACGCTTGGAATATCTGTAACATTCTTTATATTAGGGTCATCGGTAAATGTACTTAAATCATTTTTTAATACAAATAAAGAGTTCATAATGATTCTCGGAGGCATTATAATAATTGCTATGGGTCTATTTTATATAGGCATTATTAAGTCATCTATATTAAATAGAGAAAAAAGATTTAATATAAAACCTAAAGATATGAATCCAATTTCAGCTTTTTTATTAGGATTTACATTTAGTTTTGGATGGACCCCTTGTATAGGTCCAATATTAGCATCTGTACTTGTTATGGCATCAAATTCAAAAGACATAGCTACATCAAACTTATTAATTTTAATTTATACAATAGGTTTTATATTACCATTTATAATAGTTTCTATGTTTTATAATAAATTGTTTAAATCAATTGACAATATGAGAAATCATATGGGATTAATAAGAAAAGTAGGTGGTATAATACTTATAGTTTCTGGCTTAGTTATGGCTATAAATGGAGGTTTAGAAATTTATAACTCTAGTAGTAATAAAAGTGAAATAAATCAAAATAATCAAAGCTCTGAAAATAAAGATAATGATAAAATAATGTCTATAGATTTTACTTTACAGGATCAATATGGAAAAGAACATAAGCTAAGTGAATATAGAGGAAAAACTGTATTTTTAAATTTCTGGGCAACGTGGTGTCCTCCTTGTAGAGGTGAAATGCCCCATATAGAAGATTTATATAAAGAATACAATAAGAATAAGGATGAAGTTGTAATTTTAGGAGTTGCCTCTCCTAATCTAGGGAATGAGGGAACCGAAGAGGATATTAAAGATTTTTTAAATCAAAATAAATATAATTTCCCTGTTGTTATGGATAAAGATGGGGTTTTAGCTTATCAATATGGGATTAGCGCATTTCCTACAACTTTTATAATAGATAAAGATGGATATGTTACACAATATGTACCTGGAGCTATGGATAAAGAAACTATGAAATCTCTTATAGAGGGAGAAAAGTAAATAGATCTATTAAAAAATGACTCAATCGATTTTAGATTGAGCCATTTTTAGTGTCAATGTTTTTAATCTTACAGAATTGTAATTTTTATGTAATGTAAATGAATACTAAAAATATTAAAAGTAAGATAACATATTCACATGATTAAAACGAAAGGTTGTGTGTATATATGGAAATTTTAAAAATTAATAATGTATCTAAAACTTATGAAGGGAAGGTATCTTATCAAGCCTTAAAAAATATAAACTTGTCTATAGAAGAAGGTGAATTTGTTGCTGTAATGGGGCCAAGTGGTAGTGGAAAGTCAACTTTATTAAATGTTATATCTACAATAGATAGACCAACTTCAGGTGAAGTAATATTAAACTCTAAAAACCCGCATGAATTAAAAGGCCAGGATTTAGCAAATTTCAGAAGAAATGAACTTGGGTTTGTATTTCAAAACTTTAACTTGTTAGATACTTTAACAATTGGTGAAAATATAGTACTTCCTTTAACATTAGATGGAGCTTCAGTAAAAGATATGAATAATAGATTAAATGAAATATCTAAAAAGCTAGGTATAGAACAGATAATAAACAAAAGAACGTTTGAAGTATCAGGAGGACAAACTCAAAGGGCTGCAATAGCTAGAGGAATAATAAATAAACCATCAATTTTATTAGCCGATGAACCTACAGGAAATCTAGATTCAAAATCTACAGATGATGTTATGGATTTATTTACAAAAATAAATACTGAAAATAAAATGACTACGCTTATGGTAACGCATGAGCCTTATACTGCAAGTTTTTGTAACAGAATCATTTTTATAAAAGACGGAGAAATTTACAAAGAACTTAATAAAAAAGGTAATAGAGAAGACTTCTATGAAGAAATACTATTAGTGCTATCTCAAATAGGAGGTGCTAGATAGTGGATTTTAAGAAGTTTGCATATAATAGCGTAATTAGAAATTTCAAATCGTATTTAGGGTATTATTTAAGCTCAACTATATCTATAATGATATTTTTTGCATTTGCTACAAGTTTATTTCATCCAAATGTTGCAAACCTTCAAATAGAAAATGGGTCAACTTTATATTTTTCGCTTTTAACAACTGAAATTGTTATTAGTATAGTTTCATTATTATTTATACTTTATTCTTTAGGTACTTTCATAAAAGGTAGATTTAAAGAATTTGGTACTTTAAAAATAATAGGAATATCGGATAAGCAGTTTAGAAAATTAATATTTTTAGAGGGAACAATAATCGGATTATTAGCTATATTATCAGGAATAGTGTTAGGACTAATATTTTCTAAGCCATTTTTAGCATTAACAAGTAGTATTTTTAGTATAAAAGCAACACAAATGTACATTCCAGTAAAGGCAATGTTAATAACTATAGTTTTATTTACGATATTATTTAGTATATCAAGTCCTATGACTATGTTTTTAGTAAAAAATAAAACAATTATAGAGCTTTTAAATGGAAGTAAAAAACCAAAAGTAGAACCTAAAAATTCTAAGTTTTTAGCTATATTAAGTATAATCATATTATCTGTGGGATACATAGGAACTAGATTTGAAGGAATGGAATATGTTGTTATTGCATGTGTAATAATAGGAACATACCTATTCTTTTCACAATTTACTGTATTTGCCTTAAATATACTTAAAAAGAATAAGAAGTATTATATGAATAAGACGAATGTATTATGGATAAGTAATTTAGTTTATAAAGTTAAAGATAACTCTAGACTATTATTTTTAAATACGATGTTGTTATCAGGAACATTAGTTGCAATAAGTGCATTATCAACAGTAGTAGCAACTCAATTAGATGATGCAAAATCTATGTATCCATATATATTAAATCTTACATCATCTGAGCATAATAAGGTTGAAAGCCAACAAATTAAAATTATAGAAGATACATTACATGAAGCTGGATATAATTTTAATAAAACATCTTTTAAAATATTAAACATAGGAGATAGTAGAAAATATGTAGTAAGAAACTCCGAATTTAATAGAGTAGGTAAAAAGTTAGGAATAAATAATGTAGAATTAAAAGAAAATGAAACATTAATAATACCAAGATTTGATACCACTAAATATAGAGATGGATTAAAGGAAGTAACTAATCTTAAAGTAGGACCTAATGACTTAAAGGTAAAAGGCATTGCTTCAAATAGAATAACTGATGTAGGGATGATGGATTCTCTTTTAGTAGTAAATGATAATATTTACTCAAAATTAGAAAAAGATAAGAGTAATGTTACTTTTAATATATTTGGTTATGATTATAATAATTGGGAAAATAGTCATAAAACATCTGATAAAATTCAAGATGCAATTAAAAAGATTTCTAATAATAATTATGATACACGTGAATATTATGATTACTTTACTAATTTACCAGGTCATTACAATCAAGAAGTTCAATTAAACAAAGCATTGTTATTCATAGGAACATTTATAGGAATCATATTCTTTATATGTTCTTGTAGTTTCCTATATTTTAGATTCTATACAGATTTAATAACAGACAAAGAAAAATATAAAAATCTATCTAAAATAGGATTGTCTTATAAAGAAATGAAAAAAACGTTGAATGTGGAAATAGGATCGATGTTCTTTATTCCTTATATTGTAGGTTTTTTAAATGCAATATTTAGTGTAATAATGTTAAGTTCAGCAAAAGGAATGAATGTTGGAGTTAAAGGTTTAGCTGTGTCATTTATATTCTTTGCTATATATTTCGTATATTTTATAGTTTTAAAATCAAAATATATAAAAGGAATAGCAAAAGAAATACCAGGATATTTAGATTAAATATAATGAATATAAAGCCGATTAATATAAAGAAAATTTATATTAATCGGCTTTTTTATGTTTTATAAAATTAAATATTAAATAAAATGAATTTTTATTGATATAATCATATAGGAAAATTTTTACAAACTATAAAACTTTTTATAAATCAAATTCGTTATATAAGTGAACTATAATTTATATAGAGTTGTGTTGAGAATATACTTAATGTTGCTACTAATAAGAATATTTTAATATAGGTATTTTTACATATTACAGAAGTAAAAAATACTTAGGGTTATAAATATAAAGTTAACAATTACTAATGCGATAGGTGAAATTAAAGTAAATTGAAAGTAATGATAGAAATCCTTAATTTTAGTTGCTTTGACAAACATATATCATTTGTGACAGATGGAAGTAAAATAAGAAATAAAGAATTAAAAAGGTATTTTGACGTATATGCAACTATATAGATGGAGTGTGGAAATACAAAAAATAAATATAGCTATCAAAAAAAGCAATGATATAGTTTGTTTTAAAATATATTATTGCTTTTTAATTTATGTGAAAATTTATAGCTTAAAATTTCATCAAAATTAATTCAATATAAGATCTTAAAAGTGTCATATGAACTCAAAATATGAAAAAATTAGAAAAATATAGTATAATATTTATATTCTTTAAAAGTAGGTGAAATTATATTATGAGTAAGGCTGTAAATGATGCAACTTTAAAAAAGGCAGGGGATTTATTTCAATATTATATTGCACTAAGAAATTGTTTTAATATGAAAAGTGGAGATAAATTACAAATAGAAGTTAATGGAGATGTAAGCTTAATTTCAAGTATATCTGGATTCTCTTTTCAAATAGAGGTCAAACATCATTTTGGAGAGCATTTTCTTTCGGATAGAAATATAGACTTTTGGAAAACTTTATCTAATTGGTATGTAGAATATGATAGGATTTCAATATTTTCTAGCTTAGTACTATATACTACCTCAACAATTGGATTAGAATCACCATTTTATGATTGGAATAATAAAAAACAAGATGAAAAACTATCCTTACTATTGAATATTGGAAATGTTGAAAAAAAAGATGAGAATACTTTTAGAAAGTATTATAATAAAATATTTGATAAAGAGGTATATGATAAGGATAAGTTAGAAGATATATTATCTAGATTTACTATAGAGTATAAGCAAAATAAAATTTTGGATATATCAAAAGAATTTGATTGTTATGTTGGTCATATTCCTAAAGATAATAGAGACAATTATATTGGAGCATTACTTGGAAGAATACTTTCAGTTGTAAAAGAACCACCACATATATGGGAATTAAGCAGAGAGGAATTTGATGAGATTTTACAACAAGAATCTGTAGCTTATTCTAACAGTGGTGAAAAACCATTACCAACTATATTTAATGATGAAGATATATCAGAATATGAAAAAGAAACTTTGGTTAATAAAAATTTTGTTGAAGAAATAAAAAAAATAGAGTACGATGATG